>CAZFUX010000020.1:0-20237 GCA_964522085.1 uncultured Aequorivita sp. | reverse complement strand
AATTGATTAAACACACTTTTTAATTGTTAAATTTTAAGAATAAACTTAATAGCAATCTATTACTTTATAAAAATGCTTAAAACGCCTGTTATATTTGACCCCAACAGAATTTTGCAATATTTTAATCGGACACTAATGATATTCAGTATAGACAAGGAATTATAGAACCTATAGCTACAAACCATTTTATTTCTTTAAAAAGTTAGAATTATATTATTACCCATTCCCCTTCTACTTAACTCACTTCTGTTTCGTATCTTTGCACCTTTAAATTTTTAACCTATGTACACCAACGCTTTACAAGCCATTTCACCTATAGACGGTCGTTACGCCTCAAAAACCGCAAGCCTAATCCCTTTTTTTTCTGAAGAAGCACTCATTAGGTACCGCGTACAAGTAGAAATTGAATATTTTATCGCTTTGGTAGAACTCGATTTGCCACAATTAGCAGATTTTGATAGAAATCTATTTTCTGAATTGCGTAATCTTTATATTGAATTTTCGGTACAAGACGCTGTAAAAATTAAAGAAACTGAAAAAGTTACAAACCACGATGTAAAAGCGGTTGAATATTTTATAAAAGAAAAGTTTGACGATTTAAAGCTTCACAAATACAAAGAGTTTATTCACTTCGGATTAACTTCTCAAGACATAAATAACACCGCAATTCCGCTTTCATTGAAAGATGCGATTAACGAGGTTTATGTACCTCTTTTATTTGAAGTAAAAGATAAATTAAAACAACTTTCAGAAGATTGGGCAGATATATCTATGCTTGCCAGAACCCACGGTCAGCCTGCATCTCCAACTCGTTTAGGGAAGGAAATTGAAGTTTTTGTAGTTCGTATTGAAGAGCAATTCGATTTAATGAACGACATAAAAAGTGCTGCAAAATTTGGTGGTGCCACAGGTAATTTTAACGCCCATAAAGTAGCGTATCCCAACATTGATTGGCGCACTTTCGCCAAAAAATTTGTGCAGGACACTTTAGGATTACATCACTCCTTCCCTACTACGCAAATTGAGCATTACGACCATATGGCAGCACTTTTTGATTGCCTAAAAAGAATCAATAATATCTTGATTGATCTGGATAGGGACGTTTGGACGTATGTTTCTATGAATTATTTCAAACAAAAAATTAAGGCTGGCGAAATAGGTTCCAGCGCAATGCCACACAAAGTAAACCCAATAGATTTTGAAAACAGTGAAGGTAATTTAGGAATTGCAAACGCCATTTTTGAACATCTTTCAGCAAAGCTTCCTATAAGCAGATTACAACGCGACCTTACTGATAGTACCGTTTTAAGAAACATTGGTGTACCCATTGGGCATACGCTAATTGCATTCCATTCTACACTAAAAGGGTTGAATAAATTATTGCTAAACGAGCCAAAATTTGCTGAAGACCTTGAAAACAATTGGGCTGTAGTAGCAGAGGCTATCCAAACAATCTTGCGTCGCGAAGGCTATCCAAATCCTTACGAAGCATTAAAAGGATTAACGCGTACTAATGAACGTATAAACTCAACTTCAATAGCAAATTTCATTGAAACCTTGGAAGTACCAGAAAGCGTAAAACAAGAAATGCGAAACATTACACCTGGAAACTACACGGGAATTTAAAGTATAGGGTTTCGCCACTCCCGAAGCTTTGCGACAGGAATTAAAACCTACAAGGTGACCTACGGCAACCCATTGAATGATAAAAAATTATTTGAGTATTCGTGGTAAAAATCTTACAACTAACCATAAAAAAGGCTTCAATCCAATTAAGGAAGAAGCCTTTTTAAACTATTAATCAACTAAATTCAATCTTTAAATATCTCTCCGAAAGCTTCAAATTTGGAAACGTCCAAATCGCCTCGTTCGGCAGATTTCATAAGCTTCAGCATTTGGTCTGGACGCATATTTTCGCCCAACAATCTGAAAACTGCAAAGCCACGTTTGTCGTCACTTGCAAAAACAATCACCTCGTCTATTGCATCTTCTTCACCTGTATATTTTAGTGTGGCATTCCAATCATTGCTTTTAATTCGGGTAAGTTCTTTGTATTGCTCTTGATCTAGAATGGTTTTTAGTTTGTTCTTTTCTATTTCAAAATCAGCAATATTATCGTCATTAATAGGGTATGCAACAACGTTAACCTTTTTTAAAGTTTTTAGTATGTCTTTCTCTTCTTGACTAAAATTGTTGTCATTTCCTTGCAACAAACTAGCAGCAACATCCATTTTAACAAATTTATTATCATCCTGCTTCTCTACTAAATATTTCTGTAATGATTGATCACTACAAGAAGTTAAAGCTATTACACCCAATATTAGCACTAAAAAATATCTTGTAAGTACCATCATTATTGTTTTTTGTTTTTGTCAATATTTTTCAATTGCTCACTACCAGGAACTTTTAAATCTTGGGTAAGTTTTGAAATTTGTTTTAGGTCAATGTTACCCGTAATACTCATAATAATCGTTGTGGGTTTGCCATCTACCATTCCATCAAGGTGCATTAAAAGTTCGCTTACAAAGTTTTCGCTTTTACCTTCTTTACTGTAAAACTTAATGTTTTTACCATCTTCTTTCACGCGCATTAACTCACCTAAATTTTTAGAGCTAGAAACGTATTTTATGACAGCATCATCCATTTTTTTTGAAACTGAAGGATTATCGCTTGTAAAAATTTTAATATTCTCAAGATCATTTACCATTTTAAGATACGCCTGTGCTTCTGGGTCAGTAGAATTAAGATCCATCTTACTCAAAAGCTTAAACATATTTTTGGTAACCACTACTGAGGTTACATCTTTTTCGTTTTCAAAGGAATCAAAAGCGTTTTGTCCCCAAGAAATCATCGGCGCTATCGCCAGTGCTAGTACTATTGCTATTTTTTTCATTGCTATTTTTTTCATTACTATTATTATTATTGTTTATTGTTATTAGTTATTGATTTTAAAATTCTTCGGTCGCCGAGCGTATCCGAGGTGTCTTTTCTCTTTATTCTTTATTCAAAAACCTTATCCTTGGTTATCGCAAATTGTTCTACAAAAGTTAATTGTTCTGCGCCTTTGTTTAAATTTTGGGATAGAAGCATCATTGCGTTTTTGCTTTCTTCAAAAGCTGCCAAAGCTGCTTTTTCCTCTTGTGAGTATTGCGGCTGCGAAAAATAAAAGCTACCTACACCAAAAGCTACCACGAGTATTGCCGCTACTGAATACCACCACGGTTTTATAATTTTTGATTTGCTTTCTGGAAGCGTAAATGTTTTGTTTGAGCTTTCTTGCTTTGCCGCTTTCAAGCCTGCAAAGATTGGTTGGTATTGTATAAACTTGTCTGCAACCGTTTCATTATTGAAATAGTTTTGCATTTTTTTTTCTTCTTCAAGACTGGTTGTTCCTTCAAAATAGGCGTCCAGTAATTTTTCTATCTTAACCAATTCCATAATTATATTTTTTAATCATTGCGTCTCTAACTGTTTTTCGCGCTCTAGAAAGCGCCACTCGTATTGCTGTTTCATTACTATCCAGCATTTTTGCGATTTCTGAAAATTCAAATTGTTCTACATCTCTTAATTGAAGTACAATCTTCTGCTGCTCGGGCAAAGTTTCCATTATTTTAAAAACTAGTGCTACTCCATCGTTTGCTTCAATATTTTTTTCAACATTTTCTGAAGTTTGATAATTGCTGTGCACAATTTTTAAATTTGATGCTTGTTTCGATTTTAATCTATCCAAGCAATAATTTTTTGTCATTGTAATTGCAAATGCTTCGGGATTTTTATAGTTTTCAATGTTTTGTTTCCCTTTCCATAATTTCAAAAAAACTTCTTGTACGGCATCCTCTGCTTCATCCTTAGAAACCAAAATTCTTTTTGCCAAACGGTAGAGCCTATCTTTAAAGGGCATTACTGTTGTTATAAATTCGGTTTTGTCCATTTTTGTTGATTGTTATTCTTCTGGCTTCTATATAAATGACGAACGTGTTCAATTTTTGTTACAATGAAATTGTTTCTTTTAAAGATTAGCCACGATTGATAAATTTCAAAGCTTGTAAATGCTTACCACGAATACATAAATAATTTTTCAACCAATATTTGTGTATTCATGATGGAACTACAACATATTCTTACATAATTTATTCGTGAATTCGTGGCAAGAAGTAATTTCGAATAAAAACATATTTTTATCATTGCAATATAATTCCTAATTTACCTGTTTAATTTTATATCTATCTAAAATTCTATTATGAACAGAAAATTTTTCATTCCCTTATTGGCTATTTCTATATTGTTTGTTTCTTGTTTTGAAGATTTAGATGATAACATACAAATATCATCAACACTTGATATTCAAAATTTTATATACCGAGGCTTAAATTATTATTACCTCTACAAAGCCGATACGCCAGAACTCGCCAATGACGCATTCTCGAGTCAAAGCGATTTGGATGATTTTTTAAACAACTATGATTCGCCCGAATCTTTGTTCGATTATTTAAAATCGCCTAGAGATCGTTTCAGTAATTTATTTAGTGATTTTAGAGTAATTGAAGATGCCCTAAACGGAATAACTTTAAGTAATGGTATGGAGTATGGTCTTGTTTATTACCCCGACGGCAGCCGTAACGTTTTTGGGTATGTGCGTTTCGTTTTACCAAATACAGATGCTGAAGCAAAGGGTTTACAGCGTGGTGATCTTTTTACAACTGTTGATGGACAGCAAATGAATGAAAATAATTATGTTGATTTGCTTTCCGCTACCAATTATACATTAGGATTTGCGACTTATGAAGGCACTACTTTTTTACCTACGGGCGAAACTGCTCTTTTAAACAAAACACAATATAACGAAAATCCAGTTTTCAAGGTTAAAACCCTTGACGTGAATGGTAAGAAAATAGGGTATTTAATGTATAATGGTTTCATTAAAAATTATGACGTTGAACTAAATAACGTCTTTGCAACCCTTAAGGCTGAAGGCATTAATGATCTTGTGCTGGATTTGCGTTACAACGGCGGCGGTGCTGTGGAAACTGCAACAGATTTGGCAAGTATGATTACAGGCCAATTTAACGGACAGGTTTTTTACAAGGAGTCCTGGAATGCTGATCGCCAAGCAGAAAATGCAAAAGATGGGCTTTTTGATAGTTCTATTAGCAACGGTTCTGCCATTAATAGTCTTAACTTGAGTAATGTATATATTCTTACAACAAATAGAACAGCCTCTGCTAGTGAATTGGTTATAAACGGACTTAATCCGTATATAAACACCGTACAAGTAGGTGATACGACCACAGGAAAATTTCAAGCATCATTTTTGCTTTATGATGCACCAGCACCAGTTTTTAGTAGGCAACAAGCGAATCCATCACATTATTATGCGATGCTACCATTAGTTTATAAAAGTAGTAATGCAGCAGGATATACAGATTTTAATGATGGTTTGTTTCCTGATATTATTTTAAAGGAAAACTATTTTAACCTTGGGCTATTGGGAGATGAAAACGAACCCCTTCTTGCCGCAGCAATTTTTGAAATTGCAGGAAAACCAGCATCCCTAAATAAAGAATTTAAAGTATTGAAAGAACTTTCAGACAGTAATGTAAGTTCGCCTATTGAAGGTAAGATGATTGTTGGTCGTGATTGATCAGTATTCAGTATTCAGTAAAAAATCCATTAAACTTAAAAGCTTAATGGATTTTTTATTCAGCTATTTCAAAATTTATTCATTAAAATAAATTCCTCCTGGAACAATACCAGTTGGAAACTCTTGAACCTGTTGATTTGTTGATAAATCATAAATCAATAAAGAACCTTGGCTTGCATAATCTTTTGCATCGGCGGCATACAATTTTCCGTCTTTTGCTTGAAGGGCGTAAAAGGATCCATCAATAATATCTGTTCCTGGCAAAGCAATGGAAGCTGTATTTAACTTATAAACTTTTCCGTCTAGGTTATAAAAAAGATTAGCTCCATCCATCGTTAAGCTAGATGGATGCTGCGTAGTTCCAAATGTGAATGTTTCTGAAACTTGACCAGAGTTAAGGTCTATTTTAACCAACGAACCCGCTGTTTCTGTAACCGCATAGCTCGGATTACCTCCACAAAGCACATATAAGGTATCTCCATCAATAACCATCGCATTTGGAACATCGCCTACTGTAATTGTGCTTTCTACACTATTTTCAGTGATAACAGACACCAAATTATTCTGACCATAACCCCCTTGGTGTGCCACATAAATCTTATTTTTATGAGCCACCATTCTCTCTGGACCAAAAGCAACAGGAATTATAGAAGAAATTTCATTTGTTCTTAGATCTAAAATTGCGACATAATCATCTCCAGTATCATTTGGATCACCCCAATTGCTCACATAGCCTTTATCGCCATCTCCATCTACAAAATAACGTGGATTATCCAACCCAACTTTTATAGAATCTACACTTTTGAAGCTGTAGCGATTGGCTATTATAATTTTCTGCGAATTACTTACAACTATAAAAGCGTTTTGATCGTAAAAGCCCATAGACTGAACAATATTACCTAAATCGGTTCCGTTCACATTTTTATAAATAGTTTGTGCAACGGTGTTGTAATCGTCAGAAATAAAAGTAATACTTCCACTTCCGTTGTTAAAAGGTCCTTCATTGGTAATTAAAATACCTTTTTCAAAAGCTTCAGGAACGTAGCCTGACTGGTTATTATCATCGTCGCTATTACAAGAGATTAACAACAATGTTGTAAAGGCAAAAAACATAATCTTTTTCATAATTTTTATTTTAGTTATATATTAAAGTTTAGGAATATTTGAATGTTTTTGGAAGGCATCGGTCTGTATGCCACGTTTTCATAATATACATTTAAAACGTTTTTAAACCTGCCACCAAAGGTTATATTTGGGTTGAATGGCAATGTGTATTGTGTACCAATATTGAAAACCTTATAAGAATCTACACTTTCACTATTGTCTGTGGCTGTATAAGCTTCGCCATTATATAAACCTTGAATGTAGATTGAAATTTTTTCAATCGTATAAGTCAGCGTGCCAGAAGCTTTATGAAAAGGCACATAAATAAGTTGTTTCTCCCTCTCTAAATCTTCTGCTTTGGTATATGAGTAGTTCGCATTAAAATCTAGAGAATGTTGATTGCTGAATTTTAAACAATATCCAAGAACCGCCTCAATACCATAATTTCTAGTTTTGCTAATATTTACTGGCTGCCACAAGCCACCATTCCCAGGAATCCATTTAATTAAATCTTCTGAAGAAATATAATAGGCCGCAACATCGGCTTTCAACTTTCCAATTGAAAACTCTTGGCCCAATTCAACCTGATATGAAGTTTCTGGCTGCAAATCGATATTTCCTCCTGCGTACCAATGTAGGTCGTTGAATGTTGGTACGCGATAGATTTTTGAACCATTAAAACGAAGTGCATAATTTTCTAAAACAGTATACTTCGCGTCTGCAGAAAAAAGAAACGGATTATTAAAATCATTCAAAAAATCCTGCCGAAGATTAATACCATAATTAAATTTTTCTGTTAGCTTATGGTTCAATAATACAACTGCCGCCAATGTTTTTCGAGAATTGTCACCCACATTGTCTCCTTTAGCATTTACATGTGTATATTCAACCTTACCGTTTATCCGTAGTTTATTTTTAAGCAAAACCTCCGACTGAAATCCACCAATAAAAGTATTTGCTTTTCCACCAGTGTTGAATGATTTTTCACTATTCGCAAAATAGTTGTACTGTTCAAAAAGATGAGCGACACTTGCTGTTGTATTAAAAGCGCCAACTTTTTGCTGCAATTGCCAAAGGTTTCGGGTCGTAATATCCTTGTAAGCATCTTTTCCAACAGTGTTCAAACTACCAGAAAAATTACGGTCGTTATAGGTATATTCTGAATTCCAAGTAGCAACGCCACGATTTAGTTTTCTAGCTTCATTAACTTTTGCAGAGAAGCGTACAAATTGTCCGTGATTGTTTTTTTTGTTTTTTCCAACATAGTCATAATCATTTTCGGAACTAATAAAATCCACACCCACATTTAGATAATGATCACCCCAAGTTTGTGTAGTGTTGGCATTTCCACCTATAGTTGAAAAACTTCCGTATCGCAATCCTACTTCAGTTGCATTAATTTTTTTGAAAGAATATGTGTCGTTTAAATGAATACTTCCGCCAACGGCACCGCTACCATATTGCACGCCTCCACCTCCACTTCTAATAGAAATTTCATTATAGTTTAAAGATGAAATTATATTGAAATCCGTTTGCCCGGTAAACACAGAATTTATGTTTATACCATTCCAAATAACCGCTGTTTGCGCCGCATTTGTTCCACGGAAAGATGGTGAAGAAACCATTCCGAAACCATTTTCTTTAAAATAAATTGAAGTATTGTACCGAAGGGTTTCTGTTAAAGAAGCAGCATTTCTTTCAACTACCGAATCGCTAATTTTTTCAAGTTTGAAACCTTTTGAAAAATGCACGAGTTTAGTGTCCGTTACCATTACTTCTGGTAACTGCTGAATACTGTCCAATTGCGCGAAGGCAGAAACCGAGCACAAAAAAAGCATGAAAATAATACAGAAACCGTTTTGCTTCATAATTCGACCTTTATCCCGAAAGTTTAATGAGTTTATGTTATGAATTTGGCAGGTTTTCTGGCTTGTCTTTTGTGCCACCTTCCCATCCCGAGCTCTAGCGAAGAGATCATTTTATAGATTTACCTCCTAAATTTCTAGACAGTGGTTTTGAAGAATGCACACCCAAATAATAATTCGGGACGACTTACAGTTGCGGGAACAGCATAGGATTAGCGGTTTTCAATTTTCAATTGTAGATTTCTGAACAACCGTTTCAAAATCACGCACCTATTTCCCTTTTAAGAGCTTTTTTCGTTGCTGAAAACTGCTCACCAAAATTCAGTGCAAATGTAATTGTTATTTATGTGATTTAAAAAGTTCTTTTGAAAAGATTCAAAAAGCGTTAAAAACCAATGTGAATTCTGAATACGTTTCTGGTTTACCTTCTTAAAAAAAAGCGTCTTAAATTTTTAAAACCCATTTTAAACACTTTATATTTGGACATTCAAAAAAATCCCACAATGCACTATTTCCAAAATGTCTTTCTTTCTACCCTGTTAGCTTTACTATTTATTTCCTGTAAAAGCGAACCCGATAAAGATTTAAAAGCACCTTCTCCCATTGAAACCGAGTCCAACATTAAATACGCAACTGGCTTTGAAATAAATACTTTTGAAGGCTACAAAACCATCAAGCTAAAAAATCCGTGGCCAGGAACGAGTAAAACCTTTACGTATGCTTTGGTCGAAAAAAATGGTTCGCTTCCAAATCCTGAAAGTTATGACGCCGTTGTTGAAGTCCCTGTGAAAAGAATTGTTGTTACTTCTACCACCCACATTCCTTCTATAGAAATGCTGGATAAAAACGAGGCCTTAGTCGGGTTTCCAAACCTAAATTATATTTCTTCGAAAAAAACAAGACAAAGTATTTCTGAAGAAAAAATTACGGAGCTTGGCAAAAATGAAGATATTAATACCGAAATCCTAATTGATTTAAAACCAGATGTGGTTATTGGTTTTGCCGTAGATGGAAATAATTCAGCCTTTGCAACTATTGGAAAAACTGGTATTCCCGTGCTTTATAATTCCGATTGGACGGAAACTTCACCTTTAGGAAAAGCAGAATGGATTAAATTTTTCGGAGTGCTTTTCGACAAAGAAAAAGAAGCCGATAGTATTTTCAATACGATTGAAACTGAATATCTGTCAGCCAAAAAAATTGCTTCTAAAGCTTCCAAAAAACCAACCGTTATTAGCGGTGCAATGTATAAAGATGTATGGTATATACCGCAGGGCGACAGTTGGGCCGCACAGTTTATTGCCGATGCCAATGGCGAATATCTATGGAAAGATTCTAAGGGCACAGGCGGATTATCCTTAAACTTAGAATCGGTTCTAGATAAAGGCCACGACGCTGAAATTTGGATTGGCCCAGGACAATTTACTAGTTTAGAAGAAATGAAAAACGCAAGCCAAGCATACACCCAATTTAAGGCTTTTAAAACAGGTAAAGTGTATACATATAGCTTAAAAAAAGGCGAAACTGGGGGGGTATTATATTTTGAATTAGCACCCAACAGACCCGATTTGGTTTTAAAAGATTTAATCAAAATTCTACATCCTGAATTATTACCAAATTACGAACTTTACTTTTTTGATAAACTGAAATAATGCAAGCCACGCAAACATATCGTGTTTCTTTTGCAATGCTTTTAGTAGCATTAATCATTGCATTTTTAGTAAACTTGAGTATGGGCTCTGTTTCAATTCCTTTAGATGAAATAATCTCAGTTTTTGTTGGAAACGGCGCTTCAAAAAATTCATGGCAATACATATTATTAGATTATAGATTCCCAAAAGCAATAACGGCGATGCTTGCTGGTGGTGGCTTGGCAATTTCGGGCTTGCTTATGCAAACGCTTTTTAGAAACCCATTAGCAGGACCATTTGTATTAGGCTTAAGTAGTGGCGCAAGTCTGGGCGTGGCAATATTGATTCTGGGTACAAGTGCTTTTGGTGGATTTTTTGGAACGATGCTTTTAAGTCAATGGAGTTTGGTAATTGCTTCGGCATTAGGAAGTTTTTTAGTTTTACTGGCTGTTTTATCGGTAACTTTTAAGATAAAAGATACGATGGCAATACTAATTATAGGGTTAATGTTCGGTAGCGTAACTACTGCAGTGGTTACGGTTTTGTCCTATTTCAGTAATGCGGAACAGCTGCAACAATACATTTTTTGGTCCTTCGGAAGTTTAGGAAATCAATCTTGGCAAGGTGTTTTAATTTTAACTATCTGTTTTTTAGTAGGTTTAATTTTAAGCATTTTCAGCAGTAAATCATTGAATGCATTATTGTTAGGCGAAAACTATGCAAAAAGCATGGGACTTCATATTAAACGAACAACCTTTATAATCATTTTGGCAACAAGTATTTTGGCCGGTGGAATTACAGCTTTTGTAGGCCCAATAGCATTTGTAGGTTTGGCTGTACCGCATTTGGTTCGGCAATTTTTTAAAACTTCAAATCACTTAATTTTACTTCCAGCGGTATTACTTTGCGGAAGTTTGTTGATGTTAATTTGTGACACAGTGGCGCAGCTGCCTTTCAGCGAATTCACATTACCTATAAATGCAATCACCTCGTTAATAGGCGCTCCAGTAGTAATTTGGTTGTTAGTTCGCAAACGAAAACTTTTCTTTTAATGACTTCGGAAGAAAAAAATATAATATTAGAAGCGCGGAATCTATCCGTAGGTTATTCGAATAAAAAAAACAATTCGGTAATTGCGGAAGATGTCAATTTTTCTATTGAAAAAGGTGAATTAGTTGGCCTTGTAGGTGCAAACGGAATTGGGAAATCTACACTTCTACGAACTTTAACAGGAATGCAAAACCATTTAAATGGCGAAATATTTTTGAAGGGAAAAAACTTGAATGAATATTCATCTTTTCAGCTTGCAACGCAGTTGAGTGTTGTTTTAACTGAAGCACCCGCATCAAAAAACCTTTCCGTTTTAGAAATGATTTCCTTAGGAAGACAACCTTATACAAATTGGATTGGTTCACTTTCCGAAGAAGACAAAAAAGCAATAAATTTTGCATTAGAAGCAACCGAAACCACAGTACTCGCACAGCGAAAATGTTTTGAATTAAGTGATGGACAAATGCAACGAGTTGCCATTGCACGATCATTGGCACAGGATACACCAATTATAATTCTGGATGAGCCTACAACGCATTTAGACATTTATCATCGTGCTTACGTTTTAAAACTTTTGAAAAAATTAGCTTCAGAAACTCAAAAAACAATTCTCTTTTCAACCCACGAAATAGATTTGGCAATTCAGCTTACAGACAAAATGTTGGTGATGACAGAAAACAAGACTTATTTTGATTCTCCATGCAAATTGATTGAAGCTGGAAGGTTTGATACACTTTTCCCAAAAGAAACCATTGATTTTGATGAAAAAACGGGACGGTTTACCATCAGGAAATAAATATATTTATTTTAAAATATATTGCTATGAATGAAACTTTTCTCTTCCTATTACTCACTGCTATTTCCTTGTTAATTGGAGCATTTATCGGTAATTTAATTGCTAAATTAAAAAGCAAAACTGAATCTAGTAAATTAGAGGAACGTGTTCAGAATA
Source organism: uncultured Aequorivita sp. (assembly GCA_964522085.1). GTDB lineage: Bacteria > Bacteroidota > Bacteroidia > Flavobacteriales > Flavobacteriaceae > Aequorivita. Next base: position 7,994 of record CAZFUX010000020.1, on the reverse strand, counting down.
CACAATTTCAAGAAGAAAAATTGATTGAGCGCTATGGTGTTTTATCTTCAGAAAAAGAAATTCTTCAAAAAGAAAAAGAGCAGGCGAATATGCTGTTATCCCGCCAAAGTGCAGAATACGATGCCTTGCGTTCTGAACTTGATAAAGAAAAAGAACGTTTTAAAAATTTTGAAACGGATTTTGAAGATAAATTTTCACTTTTGGCTGATAAAATTTTGGTTGATAAAACGGCAAAATTTACAGAATCTAACAAAGAAAATATTGAAGGTATTTTAAAACCCTTAAATCAAAAAATTAAGGATTTTGAAGAAAAAGTAAGTAAAAACAACATAGATTTTGTAAAAACACACGCCGAATTAGGAAAACAACTACAATATTTGAATGAGCAAAATATTAAAATAAGCCAAGAGGCAGATAACCTTACCAAAGCATTAAAAGGCGATTCTAAGATTCAAGGAAACTGGGGCGAAATGATTCTTTCAAGAGTTTTAGAAGAATCTGGACTTGAAAAAGGGCGCGAATACACAACCCAAGACAGCCACGACAATCCTGATGGCGGCAGACTGCAAACAGACGTTATCATCCATTTGCCAGATGGTAAAAAGATGATCATTGACAGTAAAGTTTCATTAACGGACTTTGAAAGGTATGTTTCCGAGGAAGATGAAAATTTGAAAAATATTTACTTGAAGAAACACATTGATTCTATAAAAAAACACATTCTTACCCTAAGCGAAAAAAAATATTATCATGCTATAAACGAGAGCCCAGACACCATTTTTATGTTCGTGCCTATTGAGCCTGCGTTTGCAATTGCTGTTGCTAACCAGAAAAATTTATACCAAGAGGCATTTAAAAGAAAAGTGATGATTGTAACACCTTCCACGCTTTTGGCGGCTTTACGATTGGTAGAAAATCTTTGGGAAAATGATAACCAAAAGAAAAATACTTTAGAAATCGCAACAGAAGCTGGCAGATTGTACGATTCCTTCGTTGGTTTGCTGGATGAACTAAACAAAATAAAAAGACAATTAGGCACAGTACAAGGTTCTTTTGATAATGCACTTGTAAAACTTGAAGGAAAAGGAAACCTCGTAAAAAGAGTTGAAAAATTACGCAAACTAGGTGCAATTACAAGCAAAAATATCGATCAAAAATTATTGAAAAACACAGAAGACGAGAGCTAAAATAAAATTGTAAACATTCTTTAATTTATTATACTTTACAACTTTATATACTCACTACACATAGGAACCCGATTTTTCGGGTTCCTATGTGTAGTGAGTATATCGTGAGTAACCGTAAAAGTTCCAAAAGCACCCGATCCTTTGGCGTGCATCCTTCGTTCTGGAATTACTTCACGATCAAAATGTGCAAGTTTTTCAAGAAACCAAAAGTCTTCTAGCAACATCGGGCCTTTTCTTCCTGCTGTTTTTACATTTTGATTTTCAGCTATTGGCCTACCAGAGACCGATGTAAGTTTTTTTTCTCTTCTTCTTTCGTTTTCTTGGTATTAACTGATTAGGTTTAATTTTTAAATTGAACCTAAAGATACTGAAAATTGTTATTTATTAAAAAGATAGAAGACTTCTAGTTTCAAAGATTACGGCACGACAATACTTTCAACAAATCTTAAAAAAACTTTTTTATGAAGATCAAGGTCCAAATTAGGAGAAAGTGATGCTCTAACTATGTAATCTTTATCGCCTTCTTTGGTTGTTCCTTGGGTAGATGTTGCAGGAATAGTCCAGTAACACCCTTTTAACTGTCCATAACTTACACAGTATTTACTTTCATTAGGAATTTCCGAAATCATTAAATTAATTAGCTTTAAATTCAATGCTCTCTTATACGTTTCCCTTTCTGCAGCAGTATCTCCTTTTGTGGGAAGATCTAATGAAAATACAGATGGAGTAAACCCCTGTTCTGCCAATTCATCAGAAACAAAATTAATTTTCGCCTCTGGTAAAGTTTCATGAATATAGTTTACAAATTCGTGTGTATTATCATAAGCGTCCTCAATTCTTTGATTCATTGAAGGCAATTGTTTTGCTAATATTTCATATTGAAGGTCTGTTGCTTCGTTATCGCAAAGAGTTAGATGCTTTTCAATTTTCTCCATCAAAGTCTCCATTTTTGTATTTCCTACAACATAGCCAGCAGTACATTGTCCACCACTTGGGAATTTCGATCCACTAGCATACGAAAGAGTTTTTACTGTTGAAAGTATTTCTCCTTCTCCTAAAAATTGAACATTCGGACAAAAAGTTTGATCTAGTATAAAAACGGGAGCTATGGCAATTTTACCAGTACTTGTATTTCTCTCCTTGCTTAAAACCGCTTTCAATTTTTGAAGATCTGGAACCTCAACTCTAGGATTGGTAGGAATTTCTGCAATTATATATGGAATAGCATCTTCATTGGCGATAGTATCTAAAATGACATCAATACTATTAACCATTTCGTTATCACCATCCACTGGTAAATCTACAACCTCAACATTATCGAGACAAGCAGCAACGCGTCTTGCTTGATCATTTGTGCCACCATAGCAATTAGGAGGAACAATAAATTTAATAGCTTTTCCTTTATGGTTTTCTAGTGCATCATCAATTAGCCCCATCATAATGGCATATTGAATGGATAGTCCGCTAGAAGCAATTACGGCCTTTGTTTTAGAACCTGTAATTTCTGCAATTGAATTTATAACAGCTGTTTTGTCTTCCTTTACATTGCTTTTATTACTTTCAAGTGAAGACTCATTTACCAACAATTTCAAAGCAACGAGAGAGTTTGCGGGCGTCATTGCAATTGTTTCTCTTCTTCGCACATGTTGAATGTCTGAAATATAGTTTTCATTCTTTTTTCCATTCACCATTAGAATACTTCCAAGGTGCGCATGCAGTGTGATGAAAAAATCAATGTTAGGAGATATCTCAATCTCTCCAATTTTGTCTTGTTGTGAAATAAAAATAGTACTGCCTTCAAAGGCTGAAATGGCTGCTATGTTTTCAATTTTTTTTAGTTTAAATTCATAACCATAAATATTTTTAAGTAGTTCAATATCAAAATTTTCTGGCAGCTTATCTAAATAAAGTATTTGAGTGTTTTTATTCTCTAATAAATTTTTTCTAAGTACTGCTAAAATTGGAATTGTCTTAGATGAAAAGCTAATTACGTTTTCTGAATCTAGATGGTTCAAGTTTGCAATTCCCCATTCTAAAATACAAGATAGCGGATGGCCTAACCTAATATAATCGTAAGCAGTGTGTAATTTTTTTAATGCTTTTGTTTCAGAATTATTATTGTTGAATAAATTTTCAAACTCAGTTATAAACTGTGTTTTTGCCAATTCTTCATTATAAATATCTAGTCGATGCGTAGTTAGGCCTAACCAGTCTGCTGGCATATTTTTTAATACATCGCCTATATAGTTTCGCATTTTAGTTGCTTGCATTTGTTTCTCTTTTGAATGGAGCTGCAAGTTACATTAATTAGATTTTTTTGATGAAAGTTTAATATAATATTGCGAAATCACGAACCGTAGAATATTAAAATAAATACTATCCATCTCTACGCAAAACCTCTAATGGCGAACTCCGCAAAACAGTTTGAATGTTACTTAAACCAATGGCTAGCACTAACAACGTAATACCAGGTAAAAACACAACAAATGGAATTAAGGATGGTATAAAAGGTTCTTTAAAAACAAATAATGCCAAACACAAACTACTCACTAAAGCCAATATAATTCCGACCAAACTCCCTAATAAACCTAAAAACAAATATTCAAAAGCAGTAATCTTTAATATTTGCGAATTTTTAGCGCCTAAAGTTCGTAGTAATACACTCTCTTTTATACGCTGGTATTTACTTGTTCTAACAGAGCCTATTAAAACAATTATACCCGTAAGAATACTAAAAAATGCCATAAAGTTAATAACCCACGAAACCTGTTTTAGAATATCTTCTACTAACGTAAAAACCTGACGCAAATCAATTATTGTTACATTTGGAAATTTACGAACCAGATCGCGCTGCAATGCTGCCGAACTTTCCGCATCTGTTACATTTGTTGTAAGCACATTAAATTGTGGAGCATCTTCAAGCACACCTTTTGGGAAAACCACAGTAAAATTTAGCTGTATTTGCGCCCAATCAACTTTTCTAATACTACCTACCGTAGTCTCCATTAGCACACCTTGTACATTAAAAACAACAGGATCTCCAACACTTAATTTTGCATCTGAAGCAAGATTATCGGAAATAGAAATTACAATAGGCTCACCTGGTTTTAATACTGGAGTCCATTCACCTTCTTGTAACTCTTCAGATGGGGTTAGCACATCTCTGTAGGTGGCTCTAAACTCATGACTTAGTATCCAACCTCGTTCTTGTCGTGTACTGTCTTGTCGTATTTCATTTACCAAAGTTCCTTTAATGCTGTGCAAGCGCATTGTTACCAAAGGAATAACATCTAGTAATGGTAATCCTTTATCAGTAATATTATTAACTATTGAATCTCGCTGTGCAGGTTGAATATCCAATAAAATGATATTTGCATCTTTAGAAGTTTTTTCTACTTCCGTTTTAGCCAACAGAATATCTTTGGTAAAATACAAAGTGCTAATTAGAAATGTCCCCAAACCTATAGCAACAACCAATACAACGGTTTGATTGTTTGGTCGGAATAAGTTAAGTAAACTTTGGCGTGCTGTAAAACTCCAACGCTTTGGAAAAAACCTTTTTACCGCTTTAATAAAGCTTAACGCAACGCCCGCTAAAATGGCAAATGTAATTACCGTACCACCAACAAAAAATAATGAGTACAGCGCATCCTTAATTAACCAAAAAGAAAATAAAAATAGAAATACTAAAATACCCGCATAAACTAAAAACCTTACTTTTTGGGGTTCTTGCGAAGCTTTTTCATCTACACGCAAAACATCTAATGGGGATACATACCATGTTCTAAGTAATGGTAAGAGTGCAAATAACACCGACATAAATAAACCCAGTAACACACCTGTAATTATTGGTTGTGCCGAAATAGTGATTTTAAGGGTAAAAGGTAAAAAGTCTTTTAGCAAATATGGAAATAATTCTTGTATTCCGATGCCTATTAACGAGCCTATAAGACCACCTACAACACCAATTCCTGCTATTTGAATTAGGAAAATTAGAAAACTTTGAAGCCGAGAAGCACCCATACATTTTAGAATAGCAATTGCTCTTAATTTTTCTTTAATGTAAATATGCACAGAACTCGCTATACCAATACATCCTAAGAGTAATGCAATAAAAGCTGCCAAGTTTAAAAATTTCCCTACGTTATCATACCTTCTACCCAAACGCTTTGTTGTACTAAGATGGGTATCCAAATCAGCATTCTCCATTTCAAGTTGTGGTTCTAGTTGGTCTTTAAGTCTGGTTAAGTTTAAGGTGTCTGATACTTTGTAGAAATATTGATATTTTTTTCGGCTTCCGAATTGCAACAACTCTGTAGCCTCTATAAACCGATATGGAATTATTACAGGGGGTGCCACAGCGCTTGAAATGGCCGAACTACCCGGAATAGATTTTAATGCGCCTGCAATGGGTATTGTAAGCTCCCCTACTTTTATAGAATCTCCTGGTTTTAAATTAAACTGAAGCATAAGTGTAGTATCTACCAGAGCACCCCCAGATGTTTGATAGGTTTCTGAAACAGCAGCCGGTTGGGTTTCCATCTTTCCATAAAAAGGAAAATCTCCTTCTAAACCACGTACTTGAACCAATTTGGTGCCTCCATTTTTTGGAAAGGCAGCCATGGAAACAAAGTTTACTTCATACCCATTAGGCTGTAATGAATCTATAATAGCTTGTGCACGTACTGTTGGCACTTGTTCAGAGTCTATAATAAAATCGGCACCCATCAATGTTTTTGATTGGCGCTGTATGTTATCTTTTAAATTAATGCTGAATAGCTGAATGGACACAACCGCTGCAATACCCAAAATAATGGAAGCCATAAATAACAGCAAGCGTACTTTACTGGCTTTGGCATCGCGCCACGCCATTTTAAAAAGCCAAGAGGTTTGTAATTTTTGTTTATTGTTGAAATTGCTCACAGTGCGGTTGTAGATTGATTGGTCATTATTTTTCCGCCTTTAAGTTTCAATATCTGCTGCGTACGATTGGCTAATTCTAAATCGTGGGTAATTATTACTAAGGTGATTCCATTTTCCTTATTCAATTCAAATAATAATTGAATTACTTTTTCGCCAGTTTCAGCGTCTAAGTTTCCGGTAGGTTCATCCGCAAATAATATGGTAGGAGCATTCGCAAATGCGCGTGCCAACGCTACTCTCTGTTGTTCGCCACCAGACAATTGTGATGGATAATGATGTACTCTATCTCCCAATCCTACTTTTTCTAATAAAGCTTTACTTTTTGCTGTTGCGTCTTTAGCACCCTGTAACTCCAACGGAACGCTTACATTTTCAAGCGCTGTTAATGTTGGTAATAGTTGAAAATTCTGAAAGATAAATCCTACTTCCTTATTACGTAATTGGGCGCGCTCGTCTTCATTTAAATCGTTTAAATCTTTCCCACATAATACAACGCTACCAGCATTCGGTGAATCTAAACCAGCACACAATCCTAACAAGGTGGTTTTACCACTTCCTGAGGGCCCTACAATAGAAAAGGTTTGTCCTTTCTCAACTTCAAAAGTTATATCGTGCAAGACCGTTAATTCCTTGTTACCACTAGAATATGTCTTTTCCAAACCGTTAATCTTTAATATCTTTGGCATCTAATTTTTAATTATAAATAATAACTTATGTCCAAGGCGCATAATAAACATTTTCATCTTAATTTACCAACGAGCATAGGCTCTAAACTCATAAAGTTTAGTTATTTTTTTTTAGCGCTGTTAGTAGTTTCCTGTGGCGATACTAAAAGTAAAAAAGCAATTGAGGGAGAACAATCCGAGAAACAATCAGAAGAGAATGAAACAACTGATGCTAACCCAAAAACTATTTTATGTTTTGGAGATAGTATTACTGCTGGTTATGGTTTAGACGACAGTAATGACGGGTATCCGGCAGTATTACAACAAAAAATTGATTCTTTAAATTTAGACTATACAGTAATCAATTCGGGGGTAAGTGGCGAAACTTCTGCTGGCGGAAAAAGTAGAATTGAATGGGTAATAGAACAGGATATTGATATCTTTTTACTTGAACTTGGCGCTAATGATGGCTTACGTGGGGTGCCATTATCTGAAACACGCTCTAATTTACAATCGATTATTGACGCAGTTCAGAAAAAAAACCCAGAGATTAAAATCATTCTCGCAGGTATGGAGCTACCTCCAAATATGGGAAAGGAATATACTACAGGATTTAGACAGCTGTATGCAGATTTAGCTAAAAAAAATAAAGTTGCATTTATCCCTTTCATCTTAAAAGATGTTGGCGGCATTGCTTCATTAAATCAAAGTGATGGCATTCACCCAACTATTGAAGGCCATAAAATTGTAGCCAATACTGTTTGGGAAACTTTAAAGCCTTTGCTAGAACCTTAAATATAAACGCATAATGTGGTGAGTATTTATTCTTTTCAAAATTAAATTTTCATCTTTAATTTTGAAGATGAAATTATTTCACGAATTTGTACTGTAATAATTACTTCTGAATAAGTCGTCTTTTCCAAAATGGGTTGTTTAAAAACCTTTTTTCAGTAGCATAGATTTTTTGTTTGACTTCTAAATAATTATTAATACCCTGAGAAATGTTTTTCTTGTAATTATCTAGTTTTAAGCGGGATGATATTGTTAAATCTATAAAAGCTTTAGCTAATTTTCTACCCGACCACAATGCGGTGGTCATTCCATGAGAAGACAGCGGATCGAAACTTACAATAGCATCTCCCACATATACTCACTACACATAGAAACCCTAAAAATCGGGTTTAATAATTTGAAAATTATCTGAGAGTATTTTCTCAAA
>CAZFUX010000019.1:0-20538 GCA_964522085.1 uncultured Aequorivita sp. | reverse complement strand
TAATTTAAAATACGAAAAAACTAATGGGGAAACAAAAGGATAAGCATAAAATTTATCAAAAGTCAAAAGTAGAAAATAACAATCTGTTATACAAGTGTTATTTTTTAAATATCATTCGTGAACCTGTCTTCCAGCAGGCAGGTTCTTGGCTTTAAATTATAATCTATCTCTATTATCTAAATACCAAGCAATTGTTTTCTTGATACCTGTTTCAAAATTTTCAGCCGCTTTCCAGCCTAGCTCACTTTCAATTTTTGAAGCGTCTATGGCATATCTAAAATCGTGGCCTGGACGGTCTTTTACAAATGTAATTTGTTCTTTATATGAAAAATTCTTCGGAAGCATTTCATCCATCAACTCGCAAATTACATTGGCAATATAAAGGTTTTCGCGTTCGTTACGGCCACCGATGTTGTAAGTTTCGCCAAGTTTTCCATTTTCCAATGCTAAATAAATCCCACTGCAATGGTCTGTTACAAATAGCCAATCACGAATATTTTTTCCATCACCATAAATTGGGATTGGCTCTCCCGAAACTGCTTTACGAATTATGGTTGGAATCAATTTTTCTTTATGCTGATTGGGACCGTAATTATTAGAACAGTTGGTTGTAACAACAGGCAGTCCGTAAGTATGAAAATAACTGCGAACTATAAAATCTGAAGATGCTTTTGATGCGCTATACGGACTATTGGGTGCATAAGGTGTTTCTTCAGTAAAAAGGCCTGTTTCACCTAAAGTACCATAAACCTCATCGGTTGAAATATGAAGAAAACGCGCCTTTATAAATTTATCTTTAAAATCATTTGGGCCATTCATCCAAGTTTTATAGGCACTTTGTAATAAATTGAAGGTGCCTACAATATTTGTTTGAATAAATTCTGAAGGTCCCGTGATAGAATTGTCCACATGGCTTTCTGCAGCAAAATGAACCACCTTTTGAAATTGGTGCTTTTCAAATAATTCCTGAACTAATTCAGCATCGCAAATATCTCCTTTTATAAAAGTGATTTTATCTGAAACTGCTTCCAAATTATTCAAATTTCCGGCATAGGTTAGGCTATCCAGTACGAAAATTTCGTCTTCTGAATTATTGAAGATATATTCAACAAAATTGGAACCTATAAATCCTGCGCCGCCTGTAATGAGTACTTTATATTTTTTCAAAATTAATTTTTAGAAGTGTCTAAGATTTGTTTTAACATCTTTTCGGTAATTAAGTAGGTTGGTTTTACACCACTTGTGCCCAAACCTCCAGATGCTAATGTGCTTCCTGTTTCCAGTGGATTATCTGAAGCATAATAGGCATAACGAACTTTCACTTTTGGACTAATACTTCGTCTAATTTTTGATGCCGCCTGAATTGCTTTTTGATAATGCGCACCTTCCATTTCCAGCCCAATTACATTCCAAGTAGAGTTGTGGAAAAACTTGAGTACATCTCTATTTTGTAGCGAAGTACCTAAGACCGAAATCATCGTTCCAGTACAAACATTTACGTCATCATCTTTAAAATGAGACTTTTCTAATTTGTTTTTAAATGGATAATTATCTGCTGTGCCTTCAAATACATGGGCTGACGGGATCATAACATCTCCTTTTCCACCTTCAAGAATACCCGCTTTCCCCATAATTGAAACTGAGATTACATTCAAAAAATAACGTTCTTTAGTACCGTTTATATATGGTTTTAAAAGCTCATCCATCGTTTCATAAGCTTGTTCTCCAAAGGCATAGTCCATTACAATAATTACGGGTTTATTTATATCTTCAGTATCATTTAAGCTTTCAATATATGAGCTTTTCTTTATTTTGGCAGTGTCTATTATTTGTACGTCTATGTTTGTTCCGCTTTGGTCTTCAATAAAAATCATTCCTTCAGCAAGGGCAATTTTATTAACCTTTTCACGCATTTTTATATTTACGGGGCTACTTAATGCTTCAAAAACCTGCATTAATTTTTTCTTAGAAAATTCAGCAGGTAAAGCTTTTTCTGCATAAAGACTATTCATTACGCTGTGCATATTTGCACTTATAATATGTAGCGGACGTTCCAATAAACCTTTTTGTTGTAAGGTGTGTTTTATGCTATATGCCCACTGCTCTCCGTGTATGTGATGCCCCAAACGTTCTCGCAATACAGGACTGAAAGTAATGATACGCTGATTGTTTCCCAAAACTTCATCAATTGCCAATTTTCCCATATAATAAATTATATTGAAAAATCGATTTTCGTCCTTTTCAATAGCAAAAAATGGAAATACATTTTTAACCTCCTCAAAAGTTCTTCCTAAAAAATTTGCAGTATGTGTAAGCGCAACTTCTTTCTCTACTTGCGTTAACTTTTCCTTTTTAAGCACTGTTTGTTCAAGTTTTTGCCAATCTCTTATCACCTCTCCTGTTTCATCAATAAGCACTTGCTTCATTATTTTGTGCGACTCAATGTAAAGGAAGGTTAAATGCGTAAGAATATCATATATTTCTGAACGACCCCTAGTTATTTCAATATTCATCTGTTCAGAATCTATTCTGTAACAGTTTCTACGGCGTTTTAAAGGGATTATGGGTTCAAAATGGGAATCTTTATAGCCTTCATCACTCGTTAAATTGATGAATCTACACTCCTCAATTCCGTGCGGCAATCGGTCCATTATGTATAGTAAACCTTGTAATTCAATTTTGTCTTCAGTTATAGAACCATAAATCTCTGGGCGCAATGTTAATAATGATTCTCGAAGCGATTCTCCCGAAACTCCCATAGGCTTGTAAAACCCACGATTAAAGAGATGGCGCATCGTTATATAGAGCCTTTCAATGGCTCCTGTGCTTTCTTGGGCACGCGTTCTAGTATGTGATTTCATTTTGTTCATTCAGGGCAAAGATAATACTTATTTTAAGGTTGAATTTTAAGCAATCCATCTGCAATGTTACGATCGTTGGAAAGTCGCGGCACTTTGTTTTGACCACCTAACTTGCCTTGAGATTTCATATATTCTTGAAAACTATCTTTTTTAAGGGAAGCAATTTTTAAAGGTTGAAGCACTTTTCCAACAATTAAATCGAAGTAATATGAATTTTGTTGTTGCATTTCAGCATCTAAAAATTCTGATACTTGCTGAAGGTTTTCAGGTTCATCTGAAAATTCGACTAACCATTCGTGATACGGAAATTCTTCCCCAGAAGGCGTAATCTGTGGCGCAACGGTAAATTCTGAAATAGAGAAATTGAATTTTGAAATTGCTTTGTTCATCGCTTCTTCTACCTCTTTACCAATTACGTGCTCGCCAAAAGCGGAAATAAAATGCTTTATTCTTCCCGAAACAATAACTCTGTAAGGTTTCGTTGAAGTAAACTGTACGGTATCACCCAAATTGTAAGCCCAAAGCCCTGCATTAGTTGAAATTATCATTACATAATTAACGTCAACTTTTACTTCGCTTATGGCTAAGCGTTTTGGGTATTTATCAAAAAATGTTGTTGCCTCAATAAATTCATAAAAAATTCCTGAATTTAAAAGGAGTAACATTCCTTTCTCCTTTTGGCTATTTTGAAAAGCGAAAAAGCCTTCGCTTGCTGGAAACAGTTCAATACTATCAACTTTTCTTCCTATTAAATTTTCAAATTTTGCACGATAGGGTTCAAAGTTAACGCCGCCGTAAATGAAGAGGTTGAAATTTTTGAAAAGATCACCAACTTTCTTTCCTGTATTATTTTGAAGTTTTTCAAAATACATTTGTACCCACGATGGTATGCCACTAATAACAGACATATCTTCGTTTTTGGTTTCCTCAACTATTGCATCTACTTTGGTTTCCCAATCATCAATACAATTGGTTTCTAAACTTGGCAAGCGATTTTTTTGAAGATAGGCAGGCACGTAATGTGCAACAATTCCTGAAAGTCTGCCAACTTTTATTCCGTTTTTTTCCTGCATTTCTGGGCTTCCTTGTAGAAAAATCATTTTCCCATCTACAAAATCGGTATTTCCAGTTTCATTTATATAACAAAGAATTGCGTTACGCGCAGCTTCAATATGGAATGGCATAGATTCCTTAGTAAGCGGAATGTATTTAGCGCCAGAAGTAGTTCCAGAGGTTTTGGCAAAATAGAGCGGTTTTCCTTTCCAAAGCACGTTTTCTTCACCTGAAATCATTCGGTCTACATACGGTTTCAATGCTTCGTAATCGCGCACAGGAACTTGCTTTGCAAAATCTTCAAAAGAAATAATATTTTGGAAACCGTGATCTTTTCCGAAGGCAGTATTTTTCGCATCGGCAATTAGTTTTTCAAAAACTTTTTTTTGTGTTTCTGCAGGGTTCGTAGCCCATTTTTGGATTCGGCTTACAACTATTTTGGCAAATATTTTTGCTCCAAAGGATTTTAAAGACATAGGCTATTAATCAAAATCTATGAAACTTGTTGGGTTTATTGGGTAGCCGTCTCGCCAGAGTTCAAAATGCAAGTGAGGGCCCGTTGTAAGTTCGCCTGTGTTGCCAACTGTTGCTAATACTTCTCCTGCTTTCACATATTCGCCTTGTTCTTTGGTTAGCATTGCGTTGTGTTTATAAACTGAGATAAGATTATTGCTGTGTTTAAGTATAATTACATAGCCTGTTGCTACAGTCCAATCGGCAAAAATAACGGTGCCGTCTGCAACGGCTTTTACGGGTGCATCTTTAACGGTAACAACATCAACCGCGTAATGTTTTGTTTTGGAATCATATTGCTCCGTAATAGTACCTTTTACAGGTGCAAAAAGAGCGAATTCCTGTACTTGTGGTGCAGCAAGTGGGTTGTATTTATCTTCCTTTGCAACTTGATCGCGCAAGAGCGAATCTTTTCTAGAAGTACGTATTAAAACTGATGGATCTATTTTGGCAACTTCTATAATAGAATCTTTATTAAACGCTACGGTTTTAACATCACCAGTTAGCACTTTTTTAATTGATGCTAGGTATTGTTCATTTACTTCTAGTACCTGTTGTAGCGAATCTGTTTGGTATGCCAATCGTGTTGCTTTCTTTTTTAAAGTGGTGGACGAATAGCCAGGAATGTACTCGCGCAACGGAGTGAATGCAATGATAAAGGTGGTGGTTAATACAAGGAAAAGTGCCAAAAGTGTAGTAGATACAAAAACATTTAGCCTGTTTATTTTGAACGAAAAACGCTCCTCAAAGGTTTCTTCGTTTAGAATTACCAAACGGTACTTATGCAATAATTTTTTTTTGAACCTTTTGGTTCCTTTTTCTTTGGTTGCCATACTGCGCAATCGCTTTTTACAAATATAAAATAAACTATAGCCACAAACGCTAAAGTTATATTGAAAACGTTGTATTTAAACATTTCTTATTACCTTTGCTTACTAAAATTGTAGAAATTATGAATGCATTATTTATTTCTTTAGGAATGGTAGGTCCTTGGCAAATTGCATTAATTGTAATAATTGTATTGCTGCTTTTTGGCGGAAAGAAAATTCCAGAGCTTATGCGTGGTTTAGGCAGTGGTCTTAAAGAATTTAAGGATGCTTCTAAAGAAGAACCAACTGATAAAAACATAGACGAGAAAAAATAGTTTTCGTATACTAATTATATTTAAAGAGCCTTTCAATTTTAAATTGAAAGGCTCTTTAAATATATGAAATAAGTTTTTAGATACCTTATTAGGTTATTCAAACTTAGCAGAATTCAAAATAGACTCCAACTCAAATTGTAAGTCTCTCTTTGCCACAGAAGGGGCATAGGTAAATCCTTCTAAAATTATATACCGGTCATTCTTTTCGTCCCGAACGGCGTAGTTTACAAAAGGTCCACCCATCCAAGCATCTTTCACTTCCCAAGTTCCTTTGGTTTCGTAGGCAAATTTGCCGTCAATTTTGGTTTTGAAAAGATAAGGTGCATAGGCATCTTCTGTAATAAAATAGCCGTCATCTTCTACTGGTAATAATTTACTGCCTATTGAATCTCGGATTTTTATAATGTCACCTACTGCTGTGCTGTCGTTTGCAATCATACTTAAAGGAACGGTGTAAACAAGAATGTTGGTGGTGCCGTCTTTTAAATCTTTGCGCATCCAGAAAAAGCTATCAGTTGCTTTGGCAATGCGGTATGCGCTTGGTATTTGCAAACTAACGCCCATTACATTTTTTAGTGAATCTGTTTTCATCAATGAAATTGAAGTTCGGCGTTGGCGTTCCTTTATTTCAGAAGCATGAAAGTTCTCTATTATTTTTGATGCATTTTTATTGATTAGCTCTACTAATTTTTCTTCGGAAGTGGCTTTTATTATTGCTCCTGCCTGTGGTTTTGCATATTCATCTGTAGCTATTGTTACTTTGTCTTCCTCGCTTAATACTACATATAGAAAAAGCCTGCTGCTTCGTGCAAAACCTGTAAAAGCTTCAGGAGGCATTTGGTTCATTGAAAACAAAGGTTCATCCTGTGGTAGACCGTCGGCTGGAGCTGCAAAGTTATTGCGAATGGCTTCACCAACAACACCGTTCCAAAGATCGTTAGATGCTATAATTTGAAGTACGTTAATATTCCCTACAGAATTGGGAACAAGTGATTTGTCTTTCTTTCCGGTTTCATTGCAGGAAGAAAATACAATTAATAGTGAAAACAATACAATATAAGGTAGTCTCATTGAAAATGATGTTTTAAGGAACTATCCTTTGTAAATTTTAAGTTTAGTTCCTGGCTTTAAATTACTACCACTAATATCGTTCCATTTTTTTAGATTATCTACTGAAACGCCAGGAAATTTCTGTGAAATGGTCCATAAAGAATCGCCACTGCGAACTGTATAGGTTTTTTCAGAGGTTTTAAAGTTTTTTGTTGGGGTATTTTGGGCAATATCCCTTGTACTCTTTTTGGGATAAATAATTAAATTTTGACCTACTTTCAAGTTATTGCTCCGCATGCCATTCCAGCTTTTAATTTGGCTTACACCAACACCATAACGCTCAGCAATTTTTCCTAAGAAATCGCCTCTACGAACTCTATACCGAACTTTTTCTGGCTGCTCGTATAATTCAGGCATTGGCTTTTCAGCTTCTTGCTCCTCTTCTTGAGCAAAGGCATAAATAGCATCTTCATTCGTTACAAAGCTACCAACAGCCGTTAGCGGAAGCCGCAATACATAATTTTCATCTTCAACAACGGGGATGATTCCAAGTTTATAAGATGGGTTTAAAAATTCAAGCTCTTCTTTGTCTAAATTGGTGAGTTTCGCAACTTGATCTAACGTGATTTGTTGTTTCACTCTAATAGTGTCTGTAGCAACAAAAGGAATTCTTGTTGCTTGCTTTTTAAAACCGTGTTCTTCGGCATATTCAAAAATATACATGGTTGCTAAAAATGCTGGTACATAGCCAGCTGTTTCACGTGGAAGATACTCGCGTAAATTCCAGTAGTTAGTTTTTCCACCAGAACGGCGGATTGCTTTAGAAACATTTCCTGGTCCAGAATTATAGGCTGCCAATGCCAAATCCCAATCGTTAAAACTATTATTTAAGCTTTTTAAGTATTTACAAGCTGCCTCTGTGGCCAGAATAGGATCTGTGCGTTCATCAACGTAAGAACTTACATCTAACCCAAACATTTTACCAGTAGGGTACATAAATTGCCAAAGACCTGTGGCACCAACTCTAGATTTCGCTTTCGGGTCTAATGCCGATTCAATAACTGCAAGATATTTTAACTCTAAGGGAAGGTTATTTTTATCTATTTCCTGCTCAAACATTGGAAAATAATACTCGCTTAAACCCATAAGTCGCTCTAAGCTACGTCTTCTGTTTTTAAGATATTGTTTTATTACACTTTCTAGGGAAGAATTGTATTCTACTTTAAATGGTGTTCGAGCATCTAGCTCTTTAAGGCGTTGTTTTAAAAGCTCTGTTGGTAATTCTTCATAATCAACCGGTTGGTAATCTTGGGCTACTACACTAGCATAAAACTCATCGTAAAGATCTGATTTATAGAGTTCTTTTAGCCAGAGACTATCCTTTTTTCTGGCAAGAGCCATGTCTTTCAAGTTGTAAATTATGCTGTCCTTAACACCCTTAGCTATAGTTGTAGAAGGCAACTCATCAGCAATTTTAGTAACTTTAATAGGTTTAGAAACCTGAACTGTTTTTGTATTCAGCTTTTGATTCTTGTTTTTACCCTTTTGGGCAAAGCTTATACTGCACGCTAATAGCAGTACAAAAGGAAGGGTTTTGTTAAGTTTCATCAGCTTTTAGTTACTATAGTTTTTGGCTAATTAATGTCTTTTGAAAAGGAGTTTGTTTATTATAAAATTACTAACGTCTTTTTAACTTAAAAATTATTTCAAAAATAATCATTTTGCTAAATTATATAATATTTCAATCCAATCTTCTAATTTACTGTATTTTAACGTTTTCTATAAAAGTGCTTGAATACCAGGCAAGGTTTTTCCTTCAAGCATTTCAAGCATTGCACCACCGCCAGTAGATACGTAACTAACCTTATCGGTTAAATTGAATTTATGTACAGCTGCAACCGAATCTCCACCACCGACTAAAGAAAAAGCTCCGTTTTGTGTTGCCTTTGCAATATTTAGCCCTAAACATTTTGTTCCTTCGGCAAATTTTTCCATTTCAAAAACGCCAACAGGACCATTCCATAAAATGGTCTTAGATTCTGCTAAAACCTTAGTGAAAATTTCATTTGTTTTTGGCCCAACATCTAGTCCCATCCATCCATCTGGAATAATTTTTATGTCTTCAACCTTTGTATTGGCATTTTCAGAAAAACTATCGGCAATTACGGCATCAACTGGCAAATAGACTTCTACAAACTTTTTTTTAGCCATATCTAAAATATCTAGTGATAGGCTTTGTTTATCATCTTCTACAAGAGAATTTCCAATTTTTCCTCCTTGGGCTTTTATAAAGGTGAATGCCATACCGCCACCAATAATTAAATTGTCAACTTTATCAAGAATATTTTCTATTATAGTAATTTTTGAAGAAACTTTTGCGCCGCCAATAATTGCTGTCACTGGTTTTACGCTTGTTTCCAATACTTTCTTTACATTTTCAATCTCCGAAGCAAGTAAAAGTCCACAACATTTATTTTCTGGAAAAAAATCGGCAATAATAGCTGTTGAAGCATGTGCTCTATGAGCTGTTCCAAAAGCATCATTTACATAAACATCGCCAAATTTTGAAAGTTTTTCGGCAAAATTACGATCGCCTTTCGTTTCTTCTTTATAATACCGTAAGTTTTCTAAGAGTAAAATTTCACCCGTTTTTAAATTTGAAACTGCTTCTTCAACCTCTGCACCAATACAGTCGTTCACAAATTTTACTTGAATACCTAATACATCAGATATTGGTTTTACTAAATGTTTCAATGAAAATTCGGCTTCTTTATTTTTCGGTCTTCCAAGGTGCGACATTAAAATACAGCTTCCACCGTCTTCAAGAATTTTTAAAATTGTAGGCTTTGAAGCTTCTATTCTGGTTGCATCGGTTACATTAAAATCATCATCTAACGGAACATTATAATCTACTCGTATTAATGCTTTTTTATTCTTAAAGTTAATATCACTAGTTGTTTTCATATTGAAAAAATTTTGGGGCAAATATACTTATTTTCACATTTATAGCGTGTATACAACCTTTCAGCTAATCACAAATTTCTATTTAAATATAAAATACTATCAGCAGTTATTCATTTAAAAAGAAAGGTTAAAATTGATTAGATTTGCCTATGGATTTTTCTGAAGTAATAGGTCAAAAATACCTAAAATCGCATCTTTTAAAAACTATTGAGAACGGTCGAATTCCGCATGCACAGCTATTTTCGGGAGTTAATGGTAGCGGATTATTGCCAATGGCAATTGCGTATGCCTCAGAACTTTTATGTAGTAAATATGAAAAAGGAAGTCCAGAATACCTAAGTTGCAAGAGCAAGGTTTCAAAATTAGCACATCCCGATTTACATTTTGTGTACCCCGTAAACACAAGCGATACCATAAAAAAGAATGCCATTTCTGATAATTATGCTGAAGGTTGGTGCAATTTTGTTTTAAACAATCCATATGGCTCTCTTTTTGAATGGTTACAAAGCATTGGCATTGAAAAAAAGCAAGGAAATATAAGTAAATATGAAGCTGAAAATATTTCAAAAAAACTATCGCTAAAGGCTTATGAAGGTGGTTATAAAATAATGATTATCTGGATGGCGGATAATATGAACGGCGATTGTGCAAATAAAATTTTAAAACTTGTTGAAGAGCCATCAGACAAAACGGTGTTGCTTTTACTTACCGAAAAAGAACAGAAAATAATAACAACCATCCGTTCCCGTTGCCAAAAGCTGGCTTTTCCATTATTAGCAGAAGCCGAAATTGCTGAAGCTTTGGTGAAAAACAAACAAATAAAAGAATCCGTTGCCCTCCAAACTGCTCGAAGATCTCGAGGCGATTACAATAAAGCATTGCACCTTTTAGAAGAAAGTGGCGAAGATGAAGTTTTCGAAAAATGGTTTATAAGCTGGGTGCGTACTGCATTTAGGGCAAAAGGGAATAAAGGCGCGATAAATAATTTATTAGACTGGAGCGATGAGCTTGCCAGTCAAGGTCGTGAAACACAAAAGAAATTTCTTCTTTACTGTAACGAACTTTTTAGGCAAGCATTATTACAAAATTACAAAGCAGAAACATTGCTATTCTTTGAAGCAAAAGATCAAACTTTCTCACTACAAAAATTTGCGCCATTTGTGCATCAAAATAATATCTTCGAAATTAATACTGCTTTAGAAGATGCTTCTTATCATATAGAGCGAAATGGAAATGCCAAAATAATTTTTACAGATCTTTCTATAAAACTTACAAGACTAATCCATAAGTCTGAGGCTACATAGTTTGTTTTTATGATAACTCTAGTTTAATAAGCGTTGTCTATAGAAAATCATTCTCTAGCGAACCTATTAAAAGATAAATGCGTTTTTCGGATGCGTATATGTTTTAGCTTTAAAAGAAGCTTAAAATGGCTTAAAACAATATTAAGTTCGTTTTTTGAAGCAATAAATGTGTGAAGAATACTCTTTAGATGTTTTAGCTTTTAGGTTTGAAAGAAAGCCTATCCAGATTGCTTTTAATGAAAATGAATTTCCAGTTTTATATTTTTCTGAAAGTAGGCTAACATAATAAGAATCAAAAACCATTGGTTTAGTTTCTTGTAACACGAAATTTTCTGAAAAAATCTTTTCAATAGCTTTTTTTGAAAAATGCCAAAGATGTCTTGGCGCATCATAAGCTGCCCAAAAATTTCCATAATGTTTAGCGTCGTAACTTTTAAAATTTGGCGCCGCAATTATTAAAGTTCCATTTGGTCTTACCAAGTTTACCAATTTTAAAACAGTTTCATCAAGATCTGAAATGTGTTCTAAAACGTGCCAAAGCGTAACAACATCAAACTCTTTTCCGACAAAATCATCCAAATTAGACTTTAGTAAAATCCCTTTTTCTGAAGCTAATTTTGAAGCGTTTTTATTTGGTTCTGTTCCGTAAACTTCCCAACCTTCATCTTTTGCTTCTTTTAAAAATTCTCCAGTTCCGGCACCAACATCCAATAAAGAACCTGAACCATTATTTAGTCCATTAATTAAATTTACTTTTCTACGAAGCGACCATTTTTTTACTACTTGATAAAGCCAAGAAAAGAGTCCGCGTTTCTCGTCAGTATGTGAAATATAATTTTCGCTTTCATAATATTTAGGAAGATCTTCATCTGTTGGCTGCGGATTAGTTTTTAGCATATCCAAATCTGCATCGTAAATCAACTGAAACGATTCTGCGGAAACCAAATAGTCTTTTACTGCTAAAAATATTTTTTGTGAATCTTTCAATGGAAATTTCTAAAATTGATTACTGAAGTATAAATTAGCGCCTGCACTGAGCGGAGTCGAATTGTTCCACGTGAAACAATTCTGTTAACGCCTCATATAAACTAATAAAACGGAAACATCATTCGGAGAAACTCCACTAATTCGTGAAGCTTGTGATATAGTTGCAGGTTTAATTTTTGTTAGTTTTTCTCGCGCTTCGTATGAAAGCGATTTTAATTTTGAATAATCAAATGACGAAGGAATCTTTAATCCTTCCAAACGATTCAGTTTATCTGCGTTATTTTTTTCCTTCGCTATATATCCTGAATATTTAACTTGAATTTCAGCTTGTTGAATAACTTCAGAATCCAATTTATTATCAATAATAAAATTATTTACAGATTCAATTCCTCGTATATCATCCATTGTTACTTCAGGACGTGAAAAGAATTTAAATATTTTATCGCTTTGTTCAACTAAAGCAGAATTTTTTGCCTCAAAAATAGGGTTTATTTCATTTGTTGATGCGCTAGTATCTTTAAAAAATTGTACAAATGCTTCAGATTTAGTTAGCTTCTCTTCCATTTTACGCAATCTTTTTTCAGATGCTAAACCAATATCAAAAGATTTTGGTGTTAATCGGAAATCAGCATTATCTTGCCTTAATAAAGTTCTGTATTCTGCACGAGATGTAAACATTCTGTATGGCTCTTCAGTTCCTTTTGTAATTAAATCGTCAACTAAAACCCCAATATAAGCTTCATTTCTTTGCAAAATTAAAGGTTCTTTTTCGTAAACCTTTAGGTGTGCGTTTATCCCCGCCATTAATCCCTGTGAGGCTGCTTCTTCATAACCCGTTGTTCCATTAATCTGGCCAGCAAAATACAATCCAGAAACCAATTTAGCTTCTAATGTATGTTTTAATTGTGTAGGTGGAAAATAATCATATTCTATTGCATAACCTGGACGGAAAAACTTTACATTCTCAAAGCCGGCAACTTGCCGTAAAGCTTTAAACTGAATATCTTCAGGTAGCGAAGTAGAAAAGCCATTTATGTAATATTCAACAGTATCCCAACCTTCTGGCTCTACAAACAATTGATGCCTATCCTTGTCTGCAAAACGATTTATCTTATCTTCAATAGAAGGGCAATATCTTGGGCCAAGACTTTGTATTGAACCGTTAAACATTGGTGATCTATCAAAACCTTCTCTTAAAATATCATGAACATCAAGACTTGTATAACTCATATGACAAGATCTTTGTCTCTTTAAGGGAGAAGTTTCGTCAGAATATGAAAACTTTTCTGGAATCTTATCCCCAGGCTGTTCAATCATTTTCGAAAAATCCAAAGAACGGCCATCTACTCTTGGAGGAGTTCCGGTTTTCATTCTTCCTGCTTCAAATCCTAAATTTATTAAATCTTGTGTAATTCCGGTAGAAGCTTTTTCGCCTGCACGACCACCACCAAATTGTTTTTCACCAATATATATTAGACCATTTAAAAAAGTGCCATTTGTAAGCACTACACTTTTTCCTTTTATTTGTAATCCGAGTGAAGTTCTGACTCCTTTAATTATATTATTCTCAACGATGATTCCAGAAATCATTTCTTGATAAAAGTCAAGATTTTTAGTTTGTTCCAACATTAGCCTCCAAGTTTCAGCAAAACGCATGCGATCACTTTGAACTCTTGGACTCCACATTGCAGGACCTTTAGATTTGTTAAGCATCTTAAATTGAATAGCTGTTTTGTCAGAAATAATTCCGCTATAACCACCTAAAGCATCAATTTCACGAACAATCTGACCTTTTGCAATACCACCCATAGCTGGGTTACAGCTCATCTGAGCTATTGTTTGCAAATTCATAGTCACTAATAAGGTTTTAGAACCTAGATTGGCAGCAGCAGCAGCAGCTTCTGAACCTGCGTGCCCTGCACCAACAACTATAACATCATACTCTTCGTTAAACATATACTTTGAAATTGTTCCACGTGGAACATTTATTATTTAAGGGAATTCAATCGTAATATGGAAAGATTAGTTAATGCACCGTTTTCCTTCTTACGCATTAAGGTTGCTTCTGCTTCACTTTTATCTTTAAAACCACAAAAATGAAAAACACCATGAATAATAACTCTATGTAATTCTTCTTCAAAATTAGTTTTAAATTCTTTTGAATTTTCAAAAACTCGCTCAACAGAAATATAAATTTCACCGTTTATTTGGTTTCCCATTTTATAGTCAAAACTAATTATATCTGTAAGAGTATCGTGGTTTAAAAATTCAAGATTTAATTTATGAAGATATTCATCATCACAAAAAACATACACAATATCGCCAACTTCAAAACCATCTGAAGCAATAGTTTCAGAAATCCATCTTTCAATCAATTGCATATTTTCTAATTGAAAATCTGTTTCAGCATTAAAATCAATCATTCTTTTCCTTAAAATATTCTTGAACCTTATTTTTATAATCTTGGCGCAAAGGTAAGGCCTCACGGTTTAAAATTTCAGTGCTATTGAAGTGTTTTTTTATCTCCTCTGGAGATAGTTGGATGTTATTATGAAAATCTTTTGTGTTGGTTCGTGATTCCCTTTTAGTTTCCTGCCCTTGTTCAAGGTCGGCTTTATCAAGTTTTAATAATTCATATTTAAGGTTTAACATCTGTTGGAGAGTATTCTGGTTGAAGCCTTTATCCAGCAATTGTTGTTCAATACCCTCCATTTTCTTCAATAAGTTACCTCCATTACCATTTAAACCTTCTTTACTCAACCTATCCTTTAATTGGTTACGTAACTCCTGTTGTTGTTTGTATATTTCAAAAATCTCTCCGTTCATCTCCTCACTATTACCATTACCTTCTTTTGGATCACCTTTTTCTTTACCACTTTTGCCGTTCTTTCCATTTTTTCCATTATCGACACTTCCCTCTCCTTCACCTTTACCTTCTTTCTCACCTTCGCCCTTTTTACCTTTATCTCCTTTATTCATTCCCTCCTTCATCTTTTCACTAAGACTTTCTTGTTTTTCAATAATATCTGGAAGCTGAAACCCACCACCACTTCCTTTACCAGGACTAGGTTTTCCTTTACCTGAACCTTTGCCCATAGCCATAGCCATCTGCATATTACCTAAAATATCACTCAATAACACTGCTAAATCATTTGCACCAGTAACCGTATATTTCTGATTACCAATGCCTTGAAATTTTTGATTTTCAGCCAAACGGTCTAATGACTTTTCAATATTATATTGAATATCTGTAAGAAATTCAGTTATTTTTGCGCCAATTAGTGGTTGGCGAAGCGATAAAGCAAATAAGCTATCATCAATATGTTCAAAATTAATTTTAAGCTCGTTTTGAACGTTCAACTTCTTACCGAAAACAGGATTTCCGTATTCAATCTTTTTGAAAACCTCCATTAAATCTTCTTGCTGAAAGGAGAAAACAACAAGATTGTCAACAATTTGTCGAAGCATTTTAACGTTTTCTTCGATGGTATCCATCTGGCCAGATTGCATTTGCATCTGCATTTGCTTACTCATTTCCTTCATTTTTTGGCCAGCCTTTTTCTGGCTTTTTCCTGCCTCACTTGGCTTTTGTTCTTCTAGCTTGTCCGTGGCTTTTTGCTGCTCTTCGTCAATTTGCTGCTCGCTTGGTTTGTCTTCAGGAATGTCCATTGGTTTTTTTAACTCCTCATTATCCTTTTGAAGTTGTTCCATTTCCTTTTTATATTCCTCAAACTTTTCGTTTAGCTTTTCTTGCTCTTCCTTAGTGTTTTTATCCTCAGGTTTGTCTGCTAACTTTTCCTGCTCTTCGCCCATTTTAAAGAGTTCTTCAGCAAGTTTTTCAGATTTCTTTTCTACGTAATATCTTTTGGTTAGTTCTATTAGTTGTTCTAGATTTTTTTCTTGATTTTTGTTTTGTTTTGAAAGCTTATCAAGCTTTTCAGTCAGCTCTTCTTTTGCAATTTTTTCCTGAAGTTTTTCCAACTCATCCAGTAACTTTTCATTCTCTTTTAATTGTTCTTCATTTTCCTTTAAACGTTCCTGTAACTGTTCTTTGAAAGGATCTTCCTCTTTATTTTCTGGTTGAAATTTTTCAAGCTCTTCTTTCATTTCCTTTGAAAAATTCTTCATCATTTCCTCCTGCTTTTGCTGGCGTTGTATGAAGTTTTCAAGTTTCTTTTTATCGTTATAATTAAGCTCGTTTTTCTCCTTTTGGGTTCGCAAAAGCTCTTCAAATGTTTTTTTTCTATCTTTTAATTCTTCTAAAGATTTATCAAGCCCTTTAATAGCGTTTTGCTGATTTTCCAACTGTTCATCCCCCAATTCATCCTTCGTTAATTTTCTGAAAGAATACATTCCAGATTTTGAAGATTTGTAATTATGAATGGCATCGTTATCAAAAACTTCAAAATAATATTCATATGAAACACCTTCTTCCAAAGGAAGATTTGCCGGAAATGAATATGTAAATTGGTCAAAGTTGGTTTTGTTAAGCGGCAGCGCTTGTGTTATAGCCTGTTTCTCCTCGCCTTCGGGAAAATATACCAATCTAAGTTTTGTAAGCCCGTAATCGTCCGAAATTTGCCCTAAAAAGAAAATCCGTTGACTATCGGTACTATCGGGTTTGGATTGCACCGCAATTTCAGGGAATTGGTCTTTTACAACATTTAATGTAAAGGCAAGGTTTTCGTAATCCTTTAATTTTTCGTTGGAAGTAGTTATTGCGTAATCAAACTTACTGTAAACGCCCTTTTCAAAATTGAAATTTTCATCTTTGGAAGCGAATGAAAAACTGGTATCAGGAGTTTTTAAAGCAACGGCATTGGTGTTTTTGGTTGCAACGTTCCACTTAACACGAGTTCCTTCGGGAATGGTTGCATTTCCTGTGCTTTTTAAAGTTTCATCTTTCTTTCCTGTATAATTAGGATAATCTAAAACCATTTCAAAATTGAGCAACGAAGGGGTTTTTACAACATCTAAATTATATTCTCGTGAAGTAACTTTATTCGCCTTTAAACTGAAATCAATAGACTCCGCTGGCTGCTGAAAAGTATATTCAAACAATCCAAGCGCATTCTGTTGCATATAATACGTTTCGCCATTGTAATTAATGCTGGCGTTTTCAGGAATTGCGGTTCCTTGCGTGCGTACTTTTAGTGTGTAAGGTTTGTTTTCGACAGCATTTAAATCCTCGTTCATCACAATAAAAGAAAAGGGCGCAGGTGGTTCAAAAGCAGTGTCGTAATGAACTACTCGTTTATAACTGCTTGAAAAAATTTCGGTTCCGCCTAAAAGGCTAAATAGCAGAAATACTAAAACCGGAATGGCTGCGTATTTTAAATATTTAGCATTCTTTTTAAAATTTACGGCACTTTTAAAAGGAACAGGCTGTAATTCTGAAGCTTTTTGATCGATACTTGCGGCAAGCAATTCACTTTCGCGTTGGTTGTGGTTAAGCTGAATTACATTCAACAATTTATCACTAACCTGCGGAAAATGATTCCCTATTATTTTTGAAGCCTCTTCATAATCAATTCCTTTTTGAAGTTTGAAAAGTTTTGCAAGCGGAAAAGCAATAAACCAAATAAACAAGCCAAGTTCAACAACTATAAATGTCCAAAAAAGGAAACGTCTCCCAAGTGGATTTAGCCATAAAAAATATTCAACAAGCAACGTAATTAACAAATACAGCAAGCCGATGGCGAAAAAAAGGATAGTTCCTTTTATAAGTTCATTGGTGTAGTATTTCTTAATAAATTCTTCCAGTTTTTGCTGGATGATGTTGAAAGTACTCATAGTTCTATTTCTTTTTGTAGCAAACTTCTAAAATACAATAATATTTTGTTCTTGTTAAACCGCAAAGATTGCTCCAAAAAAAGAAATAACCACAATACGTAATAGCTTTAAAATGCGGACGTAGAATTGTACCTTTGCCACTTCATAAAAAGAAAGTAAATTATGTCTCAAAAAGTTCGGGTACGATTTGCCCCAAGTCCAACAGGGCCTTTACATATTGGTGGTGTTCGCACTGCTTTATTTAATTATTTATTCGCAAAAAAACACGGTGGCGATTTTCTATTGCGAATTGAAGACACCGACCAAAACCGTTATGTAGAAGACGCTGAGCAATATATTATTGAAGCTTTAAATTGGTTAAACATACCTTATGACGAAGGACCAGGAAAGGAAAAAGACTGCGGGCCATATCGCCAAAGCGAACGTAAAGAGCTTTACAGACAATATGCAGATGCATTAATTGAATCTGGAGATGCTTACTACGCTTTTGATACTTCGGAAGAACTTGATGCGCATAGAAAAGACCACGAAACAAAGGGAAAAACCTTTATTTATAACTGGCACAATCGTTTAAAATTGAAAAATTCGTTGGTTTTTTCTTCGGAAGAAACGCAACAAAAAATTGAAAATGGCGAAGAATACGTAATCCGTTTTAAAACTCCAGAAGATGAAACACTTAATTTACACGATATTATTCGTGGCGGAATGCAGGTTGAAACTAGCGTTCTTGATGATAAAGTCCTATTTAAAAGTGATGGTATGCCAACCTACCATTTGGCGAATATTGTGGACGACCATTTAATGGAAATAACGCACGTAATTCGTGGCGAAGAGTGGTTGCCATCCATGGCGTTGCATATTTTATTATATCGCGCATTTGATTGGAATGCTCCTGAATTTGCGCATTTACCACTAATTCTAAAGCCAACTGGCAATGGAAAATTAAGCAAAAGAGACGGCGACAAAATGGGTTTTCCTGTATTTCCGTTAGAATGGAAAACTGCTGAAGGTGATCAATTTTCAGGATATCGCGAAGATGGTTATCTACCCGAAGCTGTTGTAAATATGTTAGCCTTTTTAGGTTGGAATCCAGGGACGGAACAAGAGATTTTTAGCTTAGAGCAGTTGATTGAAGCTTTTGAATTAGATCGCGTTCATAAAGCAGGCGCAAAATTTGATCCTGAAAAAACAAAATGGTTTCAACATCAATATCTTCAAATGATTTCTGATGAAAAGCTTGCAGTAGACTTTGCTTTATTTTTGAAAGAAAGAGAGGTTTCTAGCAGCTTCACTTCGGTTCCGCTCAGTGACCTAGATTTGGTTAAAATTGTTTCACTTTTAAAAGAACGCGCAACATTTGTTAGTGATCTTTGGGAGCAGGGAAGTTTCTTTTTTGAAGCACCAATAACTTACGATGAAAAAGCTTCAGCTAAAGCATTTAAACCTGAAATACTTGAAAAATTAGTTTCAATTTTAAATGAAGTTGATAATTTTTCAGCAGAGAATATTTCAGAAAAAGTAAAAGGATGGATTACTTCAGAAAACATTGGTTTTGGAAAGGTTATGATGCCATTACGCTTAGCGCTTGTTGGCGAAATGAAAGGACCAGATGTTTTTGATATAATTTCAATTTTAGGAAGAGAAGAAAGTATTTTGCGTATTAAAAAAGCAATTGAAACTATAGGCTAATTTTTGTATCTTCAACAATTAATAATCACTTAAATTTTAAGAATATGGGATATTTTATAGTACCAATTTTACTTTTCGGTTTATTTATTCTCTTAGGCACATTTTTTACCGTAAAGCAACAAACCGCTGTATTAATAGAGCGCTTTGGAAAATTCCAGAGTATGAGACATTCGGGATTACAGTTCAAAATTCCTTTAATTGATCGAATCGCAGGACGCGTAAACTTGAAAATTCAACAGTTAGATGTAATTGTTGAAACCAAAACAAAGGATGACGTATTTGTTAGATTGAAGATTTCTGTACAGTTTCAAGTATTGAAACAAAAGGTTTATGATGCATTTTATAAGCTTGAAAATCCGCACGATCAGATAACATCGTATGTTTTTGATGTAGTTCGTGCCGAAGTACCAAAAATGAAACTAGATGATGTATTTGAAAGAAAAGATGACGTTGCAATTGCCGTAAAAGCAGAATTGAACGAAGCAATGAGCGAATATGGTTACGACATCATTAAAACTCTCGTTACCGATATTGATCCAGACGTACAAGTAAAAGCAGCGATGAATCGTATTAATGCAGCAGAACGTGAAAAAGTAGCTGCAGAATTTGAAGCAGAAGCAGAGCGTATTAAAATTGTTGCAAAAGCACGTGCAGAAGCAGAAAGCAAACGTTTACAAGGTCAAGGTATTGCAGATCAACGTCGTGAAATTGCCCGCGGACTTGAAGAAAGTGTTGATGTATTGAACAATGTGGGAATAAACTCACAAGAAGCTTCAGCATTGATAGTTGTTACGCAGCATTATGATACGTTACAATCAATTGGAGAAGCAACAAATACTAACTTGATTCTTTTACCAAACTCACCACAAGCTGGTAGCGAAATGCTTAATAATATGATTGCTTCTTTTGTGGCTAGTAACCAAATAGGCGAAGAAATGAAGAAGAGTAACATAGAAAAAGGAATCATTCACAAAAAGAAACCTAAGCGCCAAGCTCCTCCAAGAACGGAGGAAGGTGATGATTTGAATTATTAATTTTAGGATTTATAAAGAAAGAAAGCCCTCCGAAACTTCAGAGGGCTTTGCTTTAAAAAAAAAAATGAAGTTTGAATTTATTATAAATTAAGATGCTTATCCTTTTGTTTCCCCATTAGTTTTTTCGTATTTTAAATTATGAAATT
>CAZFUX010000018.1:0-20767 GCA_964522085.1 uncultured Aequorivita sp. | reverse complement strand
TAATTTTCAAATTATTAAACCCGATTTTTCGGGTTCCTATGTGTAGTGAGTATAAAACTTTTAATAGCCTTAAAGTTAAAGGTCATGGTTATTAGTTATAATTTTTATATTGGACGAATGTAGCTAAATTTTTCTTACTCTTCTAGTATTGATTAATTTTTCTATACGTTTGTAAAAATCCCTGAAAATATAAAGAATTCCGGATATTTACTTGTTCTTTTTACACTTAATAGATTTATGGATTTGAGAAAAATTGTTGCTTAGATAAAGTTTGAAGGAAGTAAGAAAGTAAAACTTTTAATTGCTTTCAGAAAAATATAATCTCATTGATTTTAGTTAAAAATGAATATAATTTTTGGAAACCAAAATATTAAATTTAGATTTTTTTCAACTACAAAAACCGTTATTTATGAGACTCAATATTCACTTTTCTAAAATACCTCTGGTGTACCTAATGTTTTCAACGCTATAGAAATGATAGCATCTCTTTTTTTCACAATTGAAAAATTACATAAGGGAATCATAATACAACTTGAACCAGATAGAATTTTTAACAGATAATGCATTTTGTATTTCACTATCAACATAAACGCAGCCTTAATCAAGGATTTAGAATACAATAAAACACTTATATTTAAAAACTGAAATAGATTTAGTACTATTTAAGAAATCAAACAATGACAAATTACGAATTTATACGCTGGCTTACCTATCCAATAATGCCTGTGCATTTGCAAACCGTGAGACAACATATAATACAATTGGTAAAACAAAACTCAAGCAATAAAAAAGTAATAGATGTTTTGGATGTTGGGGGGCGAAAATCACCTTATACTATTGGCGTTGCTGCTAACATAACACTTCTAGATGTACCTCAGGAAGCCGGAATTAAAGAAGATCTACATTTAGGGTTTACAACAGCCATTTTAGCAACAATTCAAAAAAAACGGTCTAACATTAAAGATATGCTAATACAAGACATGACTCAATCAACCCTAGAAGACGCCTCTTATGATGCTGTAGTGTCTGTAGAGGTAATTGAGCATGTTGAGGAAGATGATCTTTTTGTGAAAAATATAGCTAAAGTTATTAAGCCCGGAGGTTGGGCCTATTTAACAACCCCAAATGGCGATTATATTAAAAATGAAGGTCCAGGCAAAAATCCTGATCACGTGCGTCACTATACCAAAGAACAATTGCAAACTTTATTAGCAAAATACTTTGATAACGTAGAAGTATTCTATGCCGTTAAAACTGGAAAATACAGGGTACAAGGCTTGAAAAGTTATAAATTTAATAAGCCCGTTAGTACATTAAAATCTGTGCTGGCTAACATTATTAATCGTTTTCAATCCAATGGTTTAGCAACCTCTTCAAGAAGAACAGCCCATTTAATTGCAATTGCTTATAAATAGAATAATAATTAGAATTTCAAGATATATAATTACTAAAATCGTTTAATGCTATTTAGTTTCTTAAAATATATACAACCAACACATTATTTTCAGCTATTTAGAAAAGATGGAAGTTCTATTTTTCCAATAGTTGAAAAGCTTCCACAAGAAATAATTTTTCAATTGGAAACAGAGGTGAAATTTGAAAGTGAAAAAGCGCGGGAGTATGACCTTTCGTGGCAGGCCCTTCAAAAAGGATACATTGGGAATACTGAAAACTATACTTCTTTTGAAAAACTTCCCATAGCAGATGAATACCGTTTTCTTCGAAAATATTTTCATCCAGTTTGGGTTTTCTATGTTTTGCTTTTACGTATTTTTTCATTTAAAAATTCTTTCAATGAAATAAGCGCTTGGAAGAAAAGTGGCGCGAACAAGAAAAGCGATTATTTAAAAAAACCTATTCTGTTTGATGAGTGGAATAGCTTTAAATCCTCACTTGTTGAGGAAGAACCCTTTGTAAGTGTTGTGATACCTACGCTGAATCGCTATGAATACCTTAAAGATGTGCTGGAGGATTTAGAAAAACAGCAGTACAAAAACTTTGAGGTTATCATCGTTGACCAATCCAATCCTTTCCAGGAAGATTTTTACACTAATTTCAATTTAAGAATTCAATTGGTTCATCAAACCGAACGTGCCCTTTGGCTTGCACGTAATAATGCCATTGCGCTTTCAAAAGGAGAATACATCCTTCTTTTTGATGATGACAGTAGGGTAGCAGCAGACTGGATAACCAAGCATTTAAAATGCCTCGATTTTTTTAAGGCTGAAATATCTTCAGGTGTTTCTGTTTCAGCAGTAGGCGCTGAGGTGCCAAAGAACTATTCTTTTTTTAGAATTTCAGATCAAATTGATACTGGCAACGTATTATTAAAAAAACAAATTTTCAGAGAAATAGGACTCTTCGATAGGCAATTTGAAAAACAGCGCATGGGCGATGGCGAGTATGGTCTTCGGGCTTATTTAGATGGGTATAAAAATATCTCAAACCCCTTTGCTGGCAGAATTCATCTAAAAGTAAGCTCTGGCGGTTTG
Source organism: uncultured Aequorivita sp. (assembly GCA_964522085.1). Taxonomy (GTDB): domain Bacteria; phylum Bacteroidota; class Bacteroidia; order Flavobacteriales; family Flavobacteriaceae; genus Aequorivita. Next base: position 18,275 of record CAZFUX010000018.1, on the reverse strand, counting down.
CGCGAAATGGGCAGTTGGGATGGTTTTAGACCTAAAAAGTGGTTCAGCCCTCGTCCTGTGCCTAGTGTTCTTTATTTATTTAGACGTTATTATGGGGCTTCAAGAACCTTGTTTTCCTTGTTAAGAACGGTCCCTCCATCTATTATGCCATACCGTTTTAAGAGAAATAAAAAAATAATGCTTTTAGGAGCCGTTGTTTCAGCTATAATTTTACCTATTATTTTATTACAAGTTATTAGATCTTGGTACTTAGCAAGTAAAAAAATAAAAAAAGGAGCGCTAATAGAAACTTTAGAAACATGAAAATTCTACAAGTAATTGATACATTAGATGTAGGAGGAGCGGAGCGAATTGTAGTGCTTTTGGCAAATCTTCTTCATATAAATAATAAAAGTGTTTCTGTTATAATTTTAGTTAATGATGGAGACCTTATTAAAGAGCTGCACCCTAGCATTAGTACCTTAAAACTAAATAGAAAAAAGCGTTTCGATTTTCAGAAAATGAAAGAGTTTGCTAGCATCATGGATAAATTTGATGTTGTGCACACTCATCTTAAACACAATTATAGATACACAAAATTGGCATCTATGCGCTATGGTAAAAAGAAAGCCAAAATAATACTTCACGATCATAGCCACAACTTGTTGGCGAACAGATTTACTATAAAATATTATAAAGATTTGTTACTCAAAAATATCTTCAAACTAGAGTATTATGTAGGAGTGAGTAATGAAAATTGTGCTTGGGGAATTAGCTATTTAGGAGTGAGGAAAGAGCATTGCTTTTTATTAGAAAATACAATTGAAAAATTAGATGTAATTCAGAAACCTTCCACTAAAGTAGGAGCAGTTATGGTTTCTAATATAACACCTATTAAAAACATTGAATTTGCACTAGATTTAGTTAAAGAAATAAATGAGCCTCTTACTATTTATGGAAGAATAAAAGATCACGGCTATTACTTAAAATTAAAAAGTATTATTAAAGAAAATGAACTAACAGAAAAGGTTACATTTGTCACCAACTGCAGTAATATTCAAGAAGAGTTGGTAAAATATAAATTTGCAATACACACCTCCTTGAAGGAAACAGGACCCTTGGTTTTAATTGAGTTTTTAGCGCAAGAACTACCTTTTGTAGCATTTTCTTCGGGACAGGTTTTTAATACTATTGGGAACGTGCTCCCCGAATTTTTTATTGATACTTTTAACCAAGCCAATTGGATTGCTAAAATAAAGGCTTTAAGTTTGGTGTCTTCATTTAAAATGAAGGAAATATATGAAGCTAATTTTAGTACAGAAACCTATTTGCAAAAATGCCTAAACATCTATCAAAAAACAATAGACTCTTAGTTGTTTCAGATACTGGAATGGTTCAAAAGAACGGCAAGATGTATGCTTTTGGTCCAGTTGTAAAAGAGCTACAGGAAATGTTGAAGTTATTTGAAACCATTACGTGGATTGGGTTTAATAGGTCAGATCAACTAAAAAACGCTTCTTATATTGAAATTTCTTCAAAAAACATTAAAACAATTGCCTTATCACGCGTTGGTGGTAAATCTGTTGTCGATAAAATGAATATTATAGCAAGCTATCCAAAAATGTGGTCTATAATCCATTTAGAAATTAAAAAGCATCAATTTATACATAGTAGGGCACCATCTAATCCTGCATACATAACTATGTTACTTTCAAAAAAATACCCTAGCAAACAATTCTGGTTTAAATATGCTGGAAATTGGATAGAAAAAACTTCTTTTTTTTATGATCTACAGCGAAAAAAACTTAAAAAACTTGCTTCAAATTGTACAATAACTGTAAATGGTACTTGGGAAAATCAACCATCAAACATAGTAGCTTTTGAAAACCCATGTCTTACACTAGCCGAAAGAGAAGAAGGGCTTAAAACCACAAATGCTAAGAACTATAAAAAACCTTTTACTTTTTGTTTTGTAGGGAGATTGGATGAATTGAAAGGTATGCAGCTTATTTTAAACTCTTTTGGAAGTTTAAAATCCTTAGAAAAAGTGGAACAGATTCATTTTATTGGCGATGGTCCTAAGAAGGAATTCTATGAGTTGAAATGTAAACAATTGGGTTTGCCTGTAACTTTTCATGGGTTTATCAATCGGCAGGAGGTTTTTAAAATTTATAAGCAATCGCATTTTATTGTATTACCAAGTAAATCGGAGGGTTTTCCTAAAGTAATTGCAGAAGCAATGAATTATGGTTGTATCCCAATAGTATCAGATGTTTCTTGTATTGGTCAATATATAAATACCATGAATGGTTATATTATTAACCCATTAACGACAGGGCGTTTAGCGGAGTTGATAAACCTTGTAATAAATGAAACTGAAAATGATCTTAAAAAGAAAGCGATGCAATGTCAACTTGACACGGCACATTTTACTTATGATCATTATACAAATAGAATACAGAATGATATATTTGAATTAATCGATAAAACATAAATTAAAAAGACATTACACCTAAACTTTTTAAAAATATAAAACCCCTTGCGGCAATACTCTTTCATATAGGAATTGGAGTGCTAGCATCTATATATAGACCATCAATGCTATTTTACTTATTAGTGGTGTTGGGATACTTTATGTATTATATAGTTATTAAGAAGGATAAAGGATTATACGTGTTATTGGCTGGGGCTTATATTACGGGCGCAGAAGTTTTTTTCAGAATGACTAAAGCCTTTATTTTTTACGAAACAGGTAAATATGCGGTGATACTTTTTTCACTTATAGGAATTTTTTACTTAGGGTTTAAACGAAATGCGTATCCGTATATTCTTTATTTCTTATTGCTATTACCAGGAGTTTTGGTGTCATTTGAAATTATAAGTTTTGATATGGATTTCAGGAGGTCCGTATTATTCAATTTAAGTGGTCCATTTTGTTTAAGCATAGCAGCTATTTATTGTTACAATAGAAAATTAAAGTTTCGGGACTTTTTAAAGGTACTAGATTATATTGTGTACCCAATAATAAGCATGACGGTTTATATTATACTTTACAAACCAAACCTTTTAGAGGTATTAACAAGTACAGCTTCAAACTTTGGATTGTCTGGAGGGTATGGGCCAAATCAAGTAGCAACAGTTTTAGGATTAGGAGTGTTTATTCTACTTACTCGTTTTGTAATACCCTATAAAAACAGCGTGGTGCAGATAACAATGATGTTTTTTATGGCCCTTATGGCTTATAGAGCCCTGCTTACTTTTTCTCGTGGCGGTGTATTGGTTTCTATAGTTATGTGTGCAGTGTTTATTGTTGTTTTTTATTTTAGCACAAATCTTAAAACTAAAGCAAAGATTAGTTTAAAAATGGTTGCGATTGTTGGTATTACCATAGCAATTTGGGCTTTTACATTATTTCAAACAGGAGGTCTTATTGGCAATCGCTATGCTAATCAAGATGCTTTGGGTCGGGAAAAAGAAGGTATAACCACTGGTAGGGTTGAGTTGTTGAATATAGAAATTGACGCATTTAAAAGAAATCCTGTTTTTGGAGTTGGCGCTGGTCAAGTAAAAACTTATTTTTATGAGGAGGAAGGAATTGTTTCTGCTTCTCATAATGAAATATCCCGAATGTTAGCAGAACACGGTCTCTTCGGAATTCTTGCATTATTGGTTCTTATTTTAGCTCCAATATTTACCAAAATGAACGGACTAAAAAACATTTATTTTTATCCATTTCTAATATTTTGGGGGTTAACTATTGCACACTCTTCAATGCGAATTGCAGCCCCAGCATTTATATACGCACTTTGCCTTTTGAACTTAGATTATGGAACCAAAAAGAAAACTACTTTACATAGGCAATAAACTTTCCAAAAAAGGAAGTACCATAACCTCTATTGAAACTTTAGGTGAGTTTTTGAAAGAAGAAGGTTTTTCAGTGCTTACTTTTTCTACGAAGAAGAATAAGATTTTTAGAATGTTGGATATGCTTTTGGGTACATTTGTTAACCGAAACAACACATCATTCGTTTTAATCGATACATACAGCACTCAAAATTTTCAGTATGCTGTTGCTGTGGCGAGTTTGTGTAGGCTTTTTAAAATACCTTATATACCAATTCTAAGAGGTGGGAACTTACCAGAAAGGCTTAAAAAAAGTAAAAAGCAAAGCAAAAAGCTTTTTGGTGGAGCTTATAAAAATGTAGCACCTTCTAAATACTTATTAAAAAGCTTTGAGGAAGATGGCTACAAAAATCTAATTTATATACCGAATACAATACAGATTGAAAAGTATCCATTTAAGCTTAGGGATGAGGTTTCTTTAAAATTATTATGGGTACGTTCATTTTCAGAAATATACAATCCATTATTAGCGCTTGAGGTTGTTGAAATGCTAAACAAAAAAGGGTTGTATGTTCAGTTATGTATGGTTGGCCCCGACAAAGATGGTTCATTACAACGCTGCGAAAAAATTGCCGCTGAACGTAAACTACCAATTACCTTTACTGGAATATTAAAAAAAGAAGCGTGGATAGAGTTATCCAAGGTTTACGATATATTTATAAACACAACAAACTTTGATAATATGCCAGTTAGTGTAATGGAAGCAATGGCTTTGGGGTTACCTGTTATCTCAACAAATGTAGGTGGTTTACTTTTTTTAATAGAAAATAAGAAGAATGGTATTTTAGTTCCTCCAAATAATCCAAAAGCTTTTGTAAACGCAATTGAAGAACTTTATAACAACCCTTTAAAAGCAAAAGAAATGGCTATAAACGCTCGTTCTAAAATGGAAGAATACGATTGGCAAGAAATTAAACATAGATGGATTAAACTTCTGGGCGCTTGAAATTTGAGTAAATTTGAAGAAAAGGTGTTATCGGTTATGAGTAGGCAGTTAAAATCGAAATTAGAGAACAAATATCAATAAACTAATAACAGACAGCAGATAATTGAAAACCGATAAATGACCAAAAACAACATACATTTCGATATTTCCGAAAGAAAAATACTGCTACGTATTCTAGACATTGTCTGTGTGCTGTCTCTTCTTTATTTAGTAGGCGTGGTCTTCAATTTCGATTATTTCAAAATCAATTCCGAACACTGGGTCTGGTCTATTGTTTTGGCAGGCTATCTAACCGTTTTTGCAACTATTTTTGAACTTTACGATCTTCAAAAAGCAAGTAAATTTGACGTTGTAGTTAAAAACATAATAATAACGTCTTCAGTTACAGTGCTTTTCTATTTGCTTACGCCATTTTACACACCTATGCTGCCAGCAAATCGTTTACAGATAGTATATTTCTTTTTGGCTATTAACGTAGCATTGCTCGCTTGGCGTTATGCATACATTGTGCTTATCTCTGCGCCTAGGTTTAACAAAAAAGTAGTATTAGTAGCGCACGCCCAAGATGTTGATGCTATTGTAACTTCGCTACAACGTTCAGATCCTAATTATCGGGTGGTTGGCTTTCTTAATACTGGACCTAATGCCGAAACTATAAGCAGTAACCTTGAATTACGTGAAATAAAATTACAAGAGCTAACAGTATTAACTGAAGAAATGTCAATATCTGAAATAGTAGTTGGCACGCCAATTTCAGACGGAATGACTGTTGAGGTTAATAATCAATTAATAAAACTGTTGAAAAATGGAATTCCAATTCGAGAATATACACAGGTTTATGAGGAATTAACGCACAGAATACCAGTACAACACGTAGAAAAAGATTTTTACCGCTATTTCCCTTTTAGCCGAAGCAATCAAAACAAACTCTACCTTTTTTTCAATAGAATTTTAGATTTAGTTTTTTCTGTAGTTGGGCTTTTCTTCGGAATTATTTTATTGCCATTCTTTATAATTGGAAACCTCTTGGGAAACCGTGGTTCTTTATTTTATAGCCAAACAAGAGTTGGGAAAAACGGTAAACATTTCAAAATATATAAGTTACGAAGCATGGTGAAAAATGCTGAAAAAAATGGCCCCCAGTTTGCAAAGGCCAAAGACACACGTGTTACCAAATTTGGTCGTTTTCTAAGAAAATCTCGTTTTGACGAAATTCCTCAATTTATAAATGTACTAAAAGGCGAGATGAGCGTAATAGGCCCACGCCCAGAACGTCCAGAATTTGTTGAAGATTTAATTAAAAAAATTCCTTTTTATGAAGTACGACACCTTGTAAAACCTGGTGTTACAGGATGGGCACAAGTAAATGTAAAATACGGTTCAAGTGAAGAAGATTCTCTCGAAAAACTGCAATACGATTTATACTACATAAAACACAGAAGCCTTTTTCTAGATGTTACCATCATTATTAAAACATTGAGTACAATTATTTTCTTTAGGGGACAATAGAATATTAGTCGGTAGTCTTTAGTCGGTGGTTGTTAGTCAGTACGTAGTTTTCGGTAATTCTTCAGTAACAGTTTTTAGTTCATTTTGAGAGATTATTCATTTTCTTCAAATGCTACAACCACCAACTATTTCCTTCCCAGAAAATAAAATAAATACACATACCGCAATGCTAAAGCAATTAGCAATGGCAATAGGCCAATAGCAAAAACCTGCACGCCAGTTATCCAATGAATGGTCAATAACGCCAGTAGAAGTATTAAAAGTAAAATATACCTGTTTAATTTAACAGAAATATCTCTTTTTGAAATAGCAAAAATCAATATAAGTGAAATAGGAAAGGCCCATAGCAAATTGTAATTATTTGCTGTTGCAGTATGGTCTGTAGCGAACCAAAGTAATAATAGAAATACGCCAATCAAACCTGTAAAAAGGAAAATAAATGTATCTAAATAGCGACTTCTTACGTTTCTTTTATAATCGCGATAGGTAATGAAAATAATCAAAATCCCCAATAAACCCAGGATAAACAGCGGACTTAATAAAAAATTATTTTCAGCAGGAGTAGGAGTGTTTTTAAAAAGAACATTTGGTTTTTTAACTAAACTTTCTGTGTCACCATTTCTTTTAATAACGGCATTTTCGGCTCCTTCAAAAATATATTCGGGAAGAAATTGATATTCTATAGGTTTTGCTTTTCTATCTATAATTGAACCCAGTGCAACGTCTATTCCCAAACTGCCCCAAGAATTCGCTTGCAGTTTTTGCTGAATTAACTGCCTAAAAGTAAACGCTTCCTTTATATGGTCTTCTTTAAACTCGAGATTGTTGCCAAGTACTTCCCAGAGCACATCACGCATTTTGGTGGCACAATTATCAAAAAAGAAATCGTATTTATATTTTTTGTTTTCAGGCTTCGCATTGTTCCATAGAAAATTTGAAACGGCTTGTTTTTCAGAATGTGAAAGGTTTAAAGTCTGTTCTTTTATCCAGCGGTTTTGAGCCACATAACTTTCAAAAAAGGGCTGATAATAGCTTATGCCAAGCTCATAAAGTAATTTTCCTTGCGCAAATTTTGTGTAGAAATTTGGTGAGTCAAAATCAAACTTACCGTAGTTAAAAACTACATCAACCCCACTAAGGGTATCCTTAATCCTAAAAGCGCTATGCCCAAACTTGTCATATAACTCAGCCCCTGGACCAATGGTCAAAATGCTTACCTCTGCTGCTGGTGACAAAGATCCATACTGTGCTTTCGCAGAAACACTTAAGAAGAGTAGAAGTAGTAAAATGTAATTTTTCGCCACGATTTTCGGTTGTCTGTTTTCTGTTATTAGTTGTAGATATTTTGTAATCTGGGGAATTCTTATTTTTTTTATATAAAAACCAAACTATCTAAAAATTTCCCAATCCAATTTTAAAGAAAATACATTAGAATAAAGGGCAGCGCTTTGATCGCCAATATCGGTTAGTGCATAATCTACCTGAATGCCTTTATACTTAAAGCCGACACCAATATTGGGTTGAAAACCTACAAAATCACTATTGTCAAGTTGTTTTATATTCTGAAAATTACCTACACCACCACGTACATAAACCATTTCTATATAAGCAAATTCAAGCCCCAGTGAAGGTGTAATACTGGCAAACGAAGTGGAAATAATATCGTTGGTTTCAGCAAACCTGAAGTTTAAATCTATTTCTGCTAAAAGCGTAAAATCATATTGATAAACAAACTTACGAGCAATACCCAATTGTAGTTTTGGGATGGTAATTTCAGTAGTTTCTGGTAATTCTTGATTTTGTCCATCTACAGCACCTGCTATTTCTGCAAATTTTTCTTCATCAATACTCCAAGCATTAAAGGTTGTAGTAATATCGCGCGCCATAATACCAAACATCCATTTATCACTTCTAAATTGCACAGCGGCATCTAAGCCAAAACCCCAAGAAGAAGCAAAATCGCCAATAACACGTCTAATTACTTTTGCATTAACACCATAATTTAAACCATCCAATGGCAATCTACGAGCATAGGAAAAAGTGAAACCATAATCGGCAGTAGAAAATTTGCTTATTCTATCGTACCGAATATTTCCTTCATCGTCAATAAGTTGTGTAGTATTCAGAATATCATCTACTCCAAAACGAATAGCAGATAACGCTACGGCACTTCTATCGTCCAGCGGCATCGCAAAGGCTACATAATCATAGTTTGCAATATTGGCAAAGTAGGAAGCGTGCATTAATGAAAGCTGCTTGTCCTCAAGATTAACCAATCCGGCTGGGTTCCAATAACCAGAATTTACATCGGCAGAAGAGGCTACCACTGCATTGCTCATCCCGAAGGCGGCGGCATCTACCCCAATATTCATAAACTCATTGGAATATTTACGTACTGTTTGAGCACTCAATGTTGCGGAAACGATGATAAATAATAAAAACAATTGTTTTTTCAAGCCTTAAAAATTTGAACAAATATGACACTATTTTACAGAATACTAAACTATAAATTTATGCACATATTGTGTTTTGATAGCTTTGGACGAAAATACTTTACTATTTTTACAAGATTATTCATAATAATTTTTGTCACTACGCAAAACCTGTTTCAAGATACTTTAAAAAATACCGAAAATGGAATTAGAATATCTCAATAGTATTAAAAACCAATTGGAATATTATAAATCTTTAGGAGAGAAGACTTTTGCACAACTTGATGAACAAGATTTTTTCTGGCAGTTTAACGAAGAATCTAATTCTATAGCAATAATAGTTAATCATCTATTCGGAAATATGAAATCGCGCTGGACAGATTTTCTTACTACCGACGGCGAAAAAGAATGGCGAAATCGGGATTTGGAGTTTGAAAATGTAATTAAAGCAAAAAAAGAATTACTTTCAAAATGGAATGATGGCTGGAAAATTCTATTTGATGCTTTAAATTCTGTTAATAAAGAAAATTTCGACACTAAAATATATATTAGAAATCAAGCGCATTCTATTGTTGAAGCCTTTAATCGTCAGTTGCCACACTATTCTTATCATATAGGGCAAATTGTTTATATTGAACGAATGATTAAAGGACAGCACTGGAATAGTTTATCAATTCCGAAAGGAAAATCGTCTACTTTCAATAATGCTAAATTTAGTAAAGGGAAACACGGAGGACATTTTTCTGATGATCTAAAATAATTGATAAAAACACTTTTAACAGTTTAAATTATGGTTAAACAAATACCAAATATAATTACGTCCCTAAACATCCTTTGCGGTTGTGTAGCAATACTATTTGCAGTTTCGGGCGATTTAGTTACTGCTTCTTTCTTTGCTTTCCTCGGAATTTTCTTTGACTTTTTTGATGGGCTTGCTGCGCGTATACTAAAAGCACATAGTGACGTAGGGCTTCAGTTAGACTCTTTGGCAGATGTTATTACCAGTGGTGTTGTGCCGGGAATTGTTATGTTTCAGATGCTTAATCTTTCGTATTTTGGACATATGCAATCGTTAACTGAAACATTTTCTTTGGATGGTTGGAATGTAGGTTTCAAGAATTACTTACCCCTTATTGGGCTTCTTATTGTTATAGGCTCAGCATACCGTCTTGCCAAGTTTAATGTAGATACACGACAAACATCAGGTTTTATTGGGCTTCCAGTTCCTGCTAACACACTATTAATTTTAAGTCTTCCCTTAATTCTTCAATTTCAATATTCTGAACTTGCTGAAAGTATAATCCTAAATAAATGGTTTTTAATAGGAATGACGTTAGTAAGTTGCATCTTGTTAAATGCTGAAATATCGCTATTTGCCTTAAAATTTAAAACGTGGGATTTTAAGAGTAACGCCGTTCGCTATGTATTTTTGATGCTTTGCATTGTGCTTTTAGTACTGCTGAAGTTTTTGGCAATACCTTTTATAATATTGCTTTATATATTGCTTTCTCTGTTTTGGAAAGTGCCGAAGTGAAAAAAAACGCCACTAATTCACGAATTATTATGTAAAAATATTCGTGAATTAGTGGCGAAAAGTCCAAATTGATTTCCCCCTTCGGGGCGAGGGGGACTAAAATTCTAACTTCTTCTTCCTAAGTTCAAAGTTTTGCCCTAAATATACTTTCCGAACCATTTCGTCTGCGGCCAATTCTTCTGGACTACCGTGTTTTAGGATGCTACCTTCAAACATTAAATATGTTCTGTCTGTAATGGCAAGGGTTTCCTGCACGTTGTGATCGGTAATAAGAATACCAATATTTTTATTTTTAAGCTGTGCTACAATACGCTGAATGTCTTCAACGGCAACAGGATCTACTCCTGCAAAGGGTTCGTCTAGTAATATAAAATGTGGATCGGTTGCTAGAGCGCGGGCAATTTCGGTTCTACGTCTTTCGCCACCGCTTAAAAGATCGCCACGGCTTTTACGAATATGACCCAATCCAAATTCTTCAATGAGCGTTTCCATTTTGTCGTGCTGTTCTTTTTTGGAAAGTTTGGTAAGCTGCAAAACACTCAAAATATTATCTTCCACACTCAATTTTCTAAAAACTGAAGCTTCCTGAGCCAAATAACCAATGCCGTTTTGTGCACGTTTGTACATTGGGTAATTGGTAATTTCGGTCCCTTCAAGAAAAATATTACCACCGTTGGGTTTTATTAATCCCACAATCATATAGAATGAGGTGGTTTTTCCAGCTCCATTTGGACCAAGCAAACCTACAATTTCACCTTGGTTTACTTCAACAGTTATTCCTTTTACAACCTTTCGGCCTTTGTAGGATTTTATGAGATTTTCGGCTTTTAGTTTCATTTATGAGGGTTAAATCTTTGTCACGAATTCACGAATATCTTTATTAATTCTTCTTACTGTAGACGCACGAATATATCAATAATTAGTGAATTCGCAGCAGTTTTCCTATTTCTAATTAGCTTCCAAAGCCTCCCAATACTCAAAAGCTCTACGTAAATGTGGAATTACAATGGTTCCGCCAATGAGTAATGAAATGCTCATGCCTTCAACGACTTCTTCTTTTGTTAACCCAAGTTTGTGGCATTCTTCTAAGTGATAACGTATACAATCATCACAACGAAGCACTAATGAGTTTCCTAAGCCTAAAAGCTCCTTTGTTTTCTTCGGAAGCACGCCTTCCGTAAAAGCATTGGTATCTAGATTGAAAATACGTTTGATGATTTTGTTGTTATCAGCAAGCATTTTATCATTCATTTTTTCACGATACACATTGAATTCTTTAACTATTTTTTTTTCCATCTGTAATTTAAAACATCAAAGGTTTATTATACTTAATATTGAATTTTTTCTATTGTCTTTGCTCTTTTTTCATTCTTCTTTCCTCTCTAGCCTGATTCCGAACAACAATCTTAGAAATATAAACACTAACTTCATAAAGAATAAGTATTGGGATAGTAACAATAATTTGGCTCACAACATCTGGCGGTGTAATTACTGCGGAAAGTACCAAAACTATAATCAAAGCGAATTTCCTATATTTTCGAAGAATTTCAGGTGTTATCAATCCTATTTTGGTAAGAATGTACATTATAATAGGCAATTCAAAAATAATTCCACAGGCCAAAACAGAAGTACGAACTAACCCTATGTAATCATCTAAATCAAAGTCATTAAACACTTCTTTGCTTACTTGATAATTTCCTAGAAAGTTGATTGATAATGGAGTAATTAAATAGTACCCAAACAAAACGCCAATAAAAAATAGAAGCGAAGCAATAAATATAAAACCACGACTAGTTTTGCGTTCTTTTTCCTTTAATCCAGGACTTATAAATTTCCAAAATTCAAAAAGAATATAAGGAAATGCTATGATAAGTCCAGCATATATGGATGTCCATATATGCGCAGAAAATTGTCCTGCCATTTTTCTACTCTGAATCCTAAAAGGCATTTCTTGAAAGCAAAACGAGTCCAATCCCATCGATTGCGAAATATTACAAAATAATCTATAGGTAAGAAAATTGGGTTTTGAAGGCCCAAAAATAAGCGTGTCGAATATAAAGGACTTAAAAATGAAAGCCAGAATAGCAACTATTAAAACAGCGAACGTAGAGCGCACTAAGTGCCAACGCAGTTCTTCTAGATGGTCCAAAAAGGACATTTCTTTTTCTGGAGAATCTTTTTTCTTCATTAGATAATACCTTCTTTAGTAAGGTTATGTATGTGTGCCACGCCGCAGTATTTGCCTTTATCTTCAGCCAATATTTGTGTTATCCCGTAATTATCCATCATTTCCATAGCTTCCACAGCCATTGCGTTGTTGGCTATTATTTTTGGGTTAATTGTCATAATATCTTTTGCAGTCAACCCTACAAAACTATCGGTTTTGGTTAACATACGTCGTAAATCGCCATCTGTAATAATACCTATTATTTTATCATTTTCAACAACAGCGGTAACGCCGAGCATTTTTTTAGAAATTTCAATAATTACTTTTTTAACGTCGGTATCTGGGCTTACTTGTGGCTTTTCATTTAGCGAAGTAAGATTACTTACACGTAAATATAATTGTTTGCCTAATGAACCTCCAGGATGAAATTTCGCAAAATCTTTACTTGAAAATCCACGAAGATCTAAAAGACACATTGCCAGCGCATCGCCAATAACTAGCTGAGCAGTTGTACTTGTTGTTGGGGCAAGATTGTTGGGGCAAGCTTCTTTTTCTACATATGCATTTAATACAAAATCGGCTTGTTGGCCTAAAAAAGATTCGGTATTACCTGTAATTGCTATCAGTTTATTGTTTGCAGCCTTTATTAAAGGTACAAGAACCTTTATTTCAGGAGTGTTTCCACTTTTCGAAATACAGATTACAGTATCATTTTGTTGTATGGTTCCCAAATCGCCGTGAATAGCATCTGCGGCATGCATAAAAATTGCGGGTGTACCTGTAGAATTAAAAGTTGCTACAATTTTTGTGGCAATATTGGCGCTTTTGCCTATACCAGTTACAATAACTCTTCCTTCGGAATTGTATATATAATCTACTGCGCCAGCAAATTCTTCATCCACCAAATGGGCCAGATTTGCAATGGCTTTGCTTTCAGTTTCAATGGTATTTTTCGCTATGGAAATAATTCTTTTTTGCTTGTCCAAAATTTTAATTGCTTTTGAATGTTTGTACTGTTTCAGAAATTAGTATATTTAAAATAGAATTTAACTCAATTCAGTTTTCCTAAAAATAAATTCATTTCTTTTAGGATGCAGTCAAACCAATACGGTTGCAAAATTACGATTGTTAATTTGTAAAACAATGTATTGTTGGCTAAAACTGAAATATCCCTAAAATACAAAGGAGTGGTAGATATTGACATTTACGCAGGCTTAAAAAAATATTTCGGTTTCACCCGTTTTAAAGGCTTACAAGAGGAAGTTATTAAAAGCATCCTTGCAAAAAATAATACGTTCGTGGTTATGCCAACAGGCGGTGGTAAATCACTTTGTTATCAGCTACCAGCGCTAATGCAGGAAGGTACGGCAATTGTGGTTTCACCATTAATTGCGCTAATGAAAAACCAAGTAGATGCGCTACGTGCGCTTTCTTCGGAAGAAGGCGTTGCACACGTTTTAAACTCTTCGCTCAACAAAACCGAGGTAAAACAAGTAATGAGCGATATTGCAAGCGGAGTAACAAAATTGCTCTACGTTGCGCCCGAATCGCTTACCAAAGAAGAATACGTTTCTTTTCTTCAAACTCAAAAAATTTCTTTCATGGCCATAGATGAGGCCCATTGCATTAGCGAATGGGGTCACGATTTTAGGCCAGAATACAGAAATCTAAAAAGTATTATTCAGCGTATTGGTGATAATATTCCAATTATAGGGCTTACTGCTACGGCAACTCCAAAGGTGCAGGAAGACATTTTGAAAAACCTGAATATGCAGGATGCCAATACTTTTAAAGCATCCTTTAACCGTCCCAATCTTTATTATGAAATAAGGCCGAAAACAAAAAATGTAGATGCAGATGTTATTCGCTTTGTAAAACAGAATGAAGGAAAAAGTGGTATTGTGTACTGCTTAAGCCGAAAAAGAGTTGAAGAACTTGCCCAAGTATTACAGGTAAATGGTATAAAAGTCGTTCCCTATCACGCTGGTCTTGATAGTAAAACCCGCGTAAAACATCAAGATATGTTTTTAAAAGAAGATACAGATGTAGTTGTAGCTACCATCGCCTTTGGAATGGGGATTGACAAGCCAGATGTGCGTTTTGTAATTCATAATGATATTCCAAAAAGTATTGAAAGCTACTATCAAGAAACAGGACGAGGCGGAAGAGATGGCGGCGAAGGCCATTGTTTAGCCTTTTACAGCTATAAAGATATAGAGAAACTTGAAAAATTTATGAGCGGCAAGCCCGTTGCCGAACAGGAAATTGGTCACGCACTTTTACGGGAAGTGGTCGCTTTTTGCGAAACTTCCATGTCCCGAAGAAAATTTATTCTTCATTATTTTGGAGAAGAATTTGACAACGCAACAGGCGAAGGTGGCATGATGGACGATAATATGCGCCATCCCAAAAAGAAAAATGAAGCTAAAGATGAAGCAAAGGTACTTTTGGAAGTAGTTTCGAAAACCAATGAACAGTATAAAAGTAAGGAAGTTGTAAACGTTTTAGTAGGAAAAGTAAATGCTTTAATAAAATCTCATAGAACCGATGCACAGGAATATTTTGGCTCTGGTTCAAAACAAGATGCAGCCTATTGGATGGCTTTATTACGCCAACTTTTGGTAGCTGGTTATCTTAAAAAAGATATTGAAACTTATGGTGTAATTCACTTAACAGACGAAGGTAAAAAATTCATAAAATCACCTTCTTCATTTATGATGACTGAAGACCATTCTTTTAAAGATGCTAATGACGACGTGGTCGTGGCGAGTAGTGCTGGTGGCGGTATTGCAGACGAAAATCTTTTTAAACTATTAAAAGCAGAGCTTAAAAAAGTTGCAGATACATTAGATTTACCTCCTTACGTGATTTTTCAGGAACCTTCTTTAGAAGATATGGCGCTAAAATATCCTATAACCATGGATGAACTCTCCAACGTTCACGGAGTGGGAGAGGGTAAGGCGAAAAAATACGGAAAGTCGTTTGTAAAATTAATTCAAAACTATGTTGAAGAAAATGACATAATACGTCCAGAAGATTTCATTGTAAAATCTACAGGAACCAATAGTTCACTTAAATTATATATTATTCAGAATGTAGATAGAAAACTCGCTTTAACAGATATAGCAAATGCAAAAGGTCTTGAAATGCGTGAGTTTATTCGTGAAATGGAAGCCATTGTTTATAGTGGCACCAAATTGAATATAAATTATTGGGTAGATGAAGTTTTAGATGAAGAGCAACAAGAAGAGATCCACGAATATTTTCTAGAAGCCAAAACCGATAAAATTGAAGATGCCATGGAAGAGTTTGATGGTGATTATGATGAAGAGGAATTACGATTGTATCGTATTAAGTTTATTAGTGAGGTGGCTAACTAGTAGTTAGTATGTAGTAATCAGTTTTCAGTAGGCGTAATTTTTTCCTTGTCACCCTGACGCCATCGGTAAGTTCAGGATAAACTAAAGTCGAAGGGTTGATTTTTTAAATTACAATTCCACCAATATTTCATAAATACCACTCTGCATATTCTGGGAATATTCTGCGTTTTCTATTTCCAGTTTATTCACTTGAACAAAAGCGCAACAATCTTCTGTTTTCTCTTCAGCATTTATGTGTAAGGTGAAAATGTCACGTTCACCAACTTTCAATGCATAATTAACATTATTAGTTCCCCAGCCAAAAGGGCCTAGATTGATAACGTTTCTGTCATCTTCAGTATTAAAAGAGAATTGCACGCTGTTGTTATTATTGTCTAAATCTAAAACGGTAATATCATCAGAATTGAAGGTGCCGTTTGTAAATAAATTTTCGCCAGTAGTTTTATCTAAAAGCTGAAAATTTAAACTTAATGGTCCAGAATTACAAAGCACATCACATTTATCTACGTTACAGGAATTAAATGCAAACGCAACTAAAAAAAATAAAATAAAACCTTTCACTTTCATAAAAAAACTAATTTTTGACCATTGATAAATCGCGTTAGGATACATCAATAGTATCTATGATTTCTGTTCTTTGTTGAAATACACCAAATAATAATACATCTGTTTTTCTTCGTCCCAACCCTTTTCCACAAATTTTTCAGCACTTTCTGGGTTTATGAAATCTAGCTTTATCTGAATATTGGTATCTAAATTTATTACATTTTTAATCTTTTTTCGTGCGGCGGTAACTGCCGTGTTTGCAATTGGAAAGGTGGTTAAATCTTCAATACTATATTTAGGAGCTTTTTCAGATTTGTAATGACGAAATTCTGGCAATAAATCAGGATTGTCTATTACCTCATTCATAAATGCGGTTTCTTCAAAAGTGTCATTTTTGGCGAAATGATTTACAGCACGATTCATAAACATAACTTCTTGCTTTTTATCTTCAGCAGGCAAAACCACATCTTTTGCAAAGTCTTGACAAAATTTCAAATATTTTTTAGTGTGGAAATTATCATCGGCAAGCGCTTCTACACCTAAAAAGCTTTCCAACCAATAACGAGCATCGTAACGATTACTATCTACCGAAAGAATTTTATAACCTTCTTCCTTTCCTGAATTAAAAATAATACAGCCTTTGTCTAGTTTATTCAAGCTCACGCCGTGTAGCAGCATTGCTTCCAGCTGGTTTCCATCTTCAGCAAATTGAAGAAAATCTTGTTTCAATTCACTTTTAAAAATGCCTATGGCATCCATTTTTACATTATCCAATTGTACGTCTTCAAGATAGGCAACGTAAACTTCACCACTTTTAATGTGTGGATGTTCAGACTGGTTGTATAAATAAGAAGCTATTTTTCGGCTTTCTTCGTGAATACTTTCAGGATTATCAAAAATCTTGTTTGCATTATTGTAGAGCTCATGAAACTCTAAATCTGCTTCGTGTGAAAAGTGAAAATAGTTTTCTTCTTTTTCACGAAAAGGTTTTAAGAAAAATTCTTTCATTAATGGCGTAATTTCATCTTCCATTTTATAAGGTTCTTCGGAAAGAAAAATGGCTTCACTTCGACTTTTATTACCCACTCTATGAATGGAAAGGGATGCGATGTGGGTACTAAAAAGATTGATCATTTTTTGAAATTAGATATTAGAAATGAAAAGTTGAAATTAGTAATTAGAATTATTTTTTAACAGATAACAGATAACAGAAAACTGACATCAGAATCAATTCCAGTTTTCGTCAAAATCTAGGTTATCGTAATCTTCTGGGTCTAGATCAAAATCGTCTTCATGAAAATCATCTTCGCCGTCAATGGGTTCTGAGGTAAATTCTTTTTCAGGCGCTTCTGCTGGAATTTCGCCGTGTGAATACATTAAATTAGGATAAATACGGCCTGTTTCTATTTCAGCAATATCTGCAAGTTCTATCATAAACGTCCACATATTCATAAAGTCGTAAACATACAGAAGGCGAATATTTTCTTTATCAACAACTTCACCTAAAAAAATTTCGCCCATTAAGCGAACACCCTTGGGTTCATCGCTTACATCAAAAAGAGATATTTCTTCGTCTTCTTCCCATAGCTCATTTGTTGTGTAAAAAGAAGCCATTTCTAGACCATCAAAGCCAAAGGATTGAGTAATTGCATTATGAAAATCTTCCAAAGTGGCCGACGCTTCTATCTCTATGTCGCGGAAAACGTCTTCGTGGGTGTCGAGGATTATTCTGAAACGGTAAATCATTTTTTTAAATTTTTTGGAATGCAAAGTTACTTAAAAAGTTTGCAGTTTTTAGTCGCAGATATCAGTTTTTGCATTGTTTTTATTATATGCTTATCCTTTTGTTTCCCCATTAGTTTTTTCGTATTTTAAATTA
>CAZFUX010000017.1:0-20993 GCA_964522085.1 uncultured Aequorivita sp. | reverse complement strand
ATTTAGTGTAAACAACAATCTTTAACTTATGTAAACCATGTATCTTAACGAACACAGATGAAAAACAATTACCGCAATACAATCCAGAAACTATGGAGTCCAACATTGAGGGACTTTACTTGGTAGGCGTAATTTGCGGTGGTATGGAAACTCATAAATGGTTTATTGAAAACTCGTGCGTGTATGCTTCTATGATTATTAAATCTATACAATAATCTTCAATTTTTGCCTTCCTATTCTGTCAACTACTGCATAATCAACAATCTGCTAAGATAAAGTTATCGGTATAAATTTGTAGTAAAATTTATCATACACTCAATAAAATTGTATTCAAAAAAAATCCCCAACATTACTGTTGGGGATTTAATTATTAAATAATACTATAAGACTTTATACTAGAAGCCCCAAGTGTTATCATTTTTATCCCAGAATAATTTAGTTTCTGCAGCATCTCCACCAATAGCAGAAGACGCAGTAATCCAGTTAGCTTCATTTAATGTCTGCTCACTTACAGGGTAAGTATAACGAACAGGATAACCAGATTGTGCACCAGTAGGTTTTATCAAAATTGGATAGTCTATACGACGAACAGAAAGGTAACTTGCAAAAGATCTATTGTAAAGACCTAAATATGCTTGAGTACCAATTACCATTTTCCATTTTGGAGTAGAAGTACTAGATGCAATAGCAGTATTGTAATCTACCTCAGGTTTAGCTAAGTAAGCAGCAACATCTGAAGTACCCGAATAATCAAATGAGGCAGTAATAGCCGCATCATAGTGGCTTTGTGTATCACCACCTACAGAAAATCCTCTTGCAGCAGCTTCAGCTAATAAAAACTGAACTTCATCGTAAGCAAGAAGAACACCAGGCTCACTTGGATCTACTAAACGATCAGCAACATGTGAAAAGCTTGCATAGGCAGAAATTTCACCAATTGTACCACCAATATAAACTCCATCTACATCAGTAAAATAGTTTTCTCTTCTTGGATCTTCTAAACCGTTCATTATATCCACTATTGTTTTACCAGCAACATAGTCATTACGACCACTAAGAACCAAGTTATTATTCATAGGATTGTTATTTGGTGCTGTAGGAGAATACTGGTAACTGCCATTATCTGCATTACTCGTAAAAACACCACTAGAAACAGCAGACTCTACAGTAGATTGGGATAAACCTCCATCAACATCTGCAAGTATTATACCCATTCTTAACTTTAAAGAATTTGCAAACTTTTTCCAGTGTGCAACATCACCTGCATACATTAAATCCTCACCACTGGTAAAGCTTCCAACGCCAGTATTCATATTACCAATAGCAGTATCTAAACGTACTAGTAAGTTTTTATAAATAGTTAATGCGTCGTCATAGGCAGGTGTAAGGTTTTCAATATCCAAAGATTCAGTGTATGGCACATTGCCAAAAGTTTCCACTAAGTTTGCATAAGAATATACAGTAAGCACCTCAACTATAGCCAATTTATTAGGCTTAAGAGCGTTGGTTAGATCGCTATCTGTAGCATCAATAATTTTAGCTGCTTCATTTAAATCCTTTAGAACATCTCTATAAATTTCTCTCCAATGATTAGCTGGAATAGGACGAGTAATTTGGTCATATTGGCTTTCGTCCAAATAAGTAGTTTCCTGCAATTGCTGCGTCCACAACCTTAAGTTATTAAAGTTTACGCTTGGGGTGGTAATTTGATCTGCTAGCTGCTTTTGTGCAGAAGCAAATACAAATTCACCAGGTACAGCTGTAGGATCCTTTATATTTTTGTTCAGTTCTTCTATATTGTCTGAACAAGATACGGCCATAACTGCCGCTGTAAATATTAAAATTAGTTTCTTCATTTTTCTATGTTTTAAAATTGTGCTTTAATGTTAAACCCGTAATCTTGGGTAGTTGGCAACGAACCTGTAACATAACCTTGAAGGTTACCAGAGCTCAAACCAGCTTCAGGATCTGCATACGGCAAGTTCTTGTCTATAATCCAAAGGTTTGAACCTGAAACTGCAAACTGTAAGCCAGTCATAAAAGTATTTTCTAAGAATTTAGATGGCATTGTATATGTAAGTGATACTTGACGTAATTTAATGTAACTAGCATCATATACAAACTCAGCAGCTGGCAATGCAGCATATCCAAATCCACTAAAGCCATTAGCATCCATTCTAGTTGTGTTTACAGACCCATCAGGGTTTACACCTGGATTAAGAATACCTCCAGAAGCAGCTGTATAACCACCTGAAGGAATACCATTTCCATCAGCGTCATATTCGTTAAAAACTAATGGGCTTCTTACAGGGTTTCCTAATTCATTGTCGAAAACAGTGTTTGCATAAATACCTGTTGCTTGACCGTAATATTGATCTAGAGAGAAAAGGCTTCCACCTTGTTGAATGTCTATAAGGAAGCTAAAAGCAAAACTCTTATAAGTTACGGTATTTGTAATACCAGCTAACCAATCTGGATTGGTATCTCCCAAGATATTATTTGAAGCTGCAGTTTTAAGATATTTACCATTTGAAGCACTTACCAATTTTTGTCCATTTCCGTCATATTTATAGTCTTGTCCGTAAATTACACCGTAAGGCTGACCTACTTCAGCATTAATGGTTACACCACCCTGAAAACGACCTAATTCTAGAGTTGTAATTCCTTCTGCCAATGATATAACTTCATTTTTGTTTTGAGACCAGTTAGCATTAATATTCCAAGAAAAGTTATTAGTCTTAATTGGTGTTGCGTTCAAAGATATCTCTATCCCTGTGTTTTCAATTTCACCAGCGTTCAACAATTTACCAGTATAACCAGTAGCAGCGGTAACTGGCACACTAGAAATTTGGTTAATAGAGTTTGATTTGTAGTAAGAAACATCAAAACCTAATCTGTTATTTGCAAATCTCATTTCAAGACCAACTTCATAACTCTTAGTACGTTCTGGCTCTAAATTTGGGTTGTTGGCAGTACTTGGTACTGAGTATCCAATATCACCATTTACATCGTACGTATCTACCAATCTATCAACTGGAGCTCCGTTACCTACTTCAGCATAGTTTACACGTAATTTACCAAAGGTAATTGCATCTACATTCAGCAACTTACTGAATACAAAACTGGTAGAAACACCAGGATAGTAGAATGCACTTTTGCCTACAGATAAGGTAGAGAAACGATCTCTACGAATGGTACCGTCTAAAAATACAGTGTTAGCATATCCAAAAGATGCGCTGGCGTAAACCCCATCAACACCTCTTTTTTGATATATCTCAACCGGATTTGGCAATGCAGATACACTATTCTGAAGTGAATACAAACCTGCAATTCTTAATCCACCAGAAGTAGAATTTGTCATAGAATTAAACTCATCTCTACGAATGTTTGTTCCTAACAAACCTGCAAAACTTATGCTTTCAGAAATGTCTGTATCAAAATTCAACATTAAATCATAGTTTGTTTCTGTAGTAGTTATATCTCTTCTTAAATAACCAGAACCAACGTTTCCACGAGCAATACCAAATCGAGTAGCGGCAGAACCAACAGCCCTACGCTCTTCTTGTTGGTCACTATAACTATCTGTAGAAACTCTACCAGTAACATTTACCCAATTAGCTAATTTATAGTTTAAAGAAAAATTACCAAGGAAACGACTTCTTTCATCATTTTGGTAATTTTCATAACGTGTCCAATAAGGGTTATCCCAATAAGCTGGTTTAGCTCCTGCATCAGAAGTAACAGGATTCCAAGTTACGTTTCTCTTAGTTTGGAAATAAATATCTCTTTGAGCTTGAACATCTGTACTTACAGCCCACCATTGTTTCATGTTACCTACAATGTTATCATTATAACCTGTAGAGTTACGCCCTAATGCTTCCGTCTTGATATAATTAGCAAAACCACTAACAGTCAATTTATCAGAAACATCAAATGTTCCACTAAAAATAAAGTTATGTCTGTCCAAAGTACTGTTTGGCATTAATCCAGATTGATCCAATTTGGTATATGACAAACGGTAAGAACCGTTTTCTAATCCATTAGAAATAGATATAGAGTTAGTTAACGTTAAAGGAGTTTCAAAGAAAGTTAATGGACCATTAGCTCCAGCTACGTATGGAGATTTCTTTAAGTAATTTGATGAAGCTGGATCAAATGAATCCCACTGGTAGATATTTAAATTTGGATCAAAAGCTGGCCCGTATGAAGCATCATCAGCATAGTTTTCAACGATATCAATTACACCATCACCATTAATATCTTCTTCCGTAAAGTAATCGCCATATCCAGGACCATATTGGTCTTGATATACAGCAAAAGTACTTTTATCTACAAAACCTACTTGAGCGTTAGAGTTAATTGTAACACCAAGTCCTTTCGCTTTCTTACCTTTTTTAGTAGTAATCATGATTACACCGTTTGCAGCACGCGACCCATAAAGTGCAGCTGCAGCTGCACCTTTAAGTACGTTTACAGACTCTATGTCGTCTGGGTTAATATCAGCAGCAGCGTTACCATAGTCATAATAGTTACCAGATGCTTGAGTTTGTCCAGCAGTATTGGTATTTCTGTTACTAATTGGCATACCATCTATTACAAATAGCGCTTGGTTATTTCCAGTTAAAGAAGTATTACCCCTAATAACTACGTTGGTAGAACCACCAAAGTTGTTGTTTCTTCTAATTTGAAGACCCGAAACCTTACCGGAAAGACCGTTTGTAAAGTTGTTAGTCTTAACAGTAGATAGATCTTCACCTCCTACTTCTTGTGTAGAATACCCCAATGATTGTTTTTCACGAGAGATACCTAGTGCAGTTACCACAACCTCATCTAAAACAGATCCAGCTTGCATAGCAACATTCATCTTATTTGAAGCCCCAATAGCAATCTCTTGGGTCTCAAAACCTACATAACTATAGATAAGTGTTTGTCCTGCTGCAGCATCAATGGAATAATTACCATCAAAATCTGACTGTGTTCCAGTATTTGTACCTTTTATAATTATGTTAACTCCTGGTAACGGTAAGCCTGTATCATCGGCAACCGTTCCTGAAATTGTTTTCTCTTGTGCAAATGTCATTTGCACAATCAACACTAATAGTAGTGTTAAAATTCCACTAAACTTTGTTTTCATTTTTTTGTTTGTTTGAATTAGCACCTCAAAAGTGCCAATAATATCTTACAATTCCAACTTTTAATGAAAGTAGATTATGAAAATGTTATCTAAAAAATTTCAGAAATTATAATAAAATTAACAAAAATCGTGTAAAGCGCTGATTTTGTTGTGTTTTGAATAAGCCTAAAGATTTATTTATAAGAAATAATGTGTTTGAAAATTTATTTAAAATTTTCAAACACATTATGAACAATTGCCTTAATTTAACAAATAACGCAGTTTTTCGGCTTTTTTAGGAATTTAATAAAACTAATTTCACTTAGCTATGCATTAAAAATTACGACAATTATGTACTCCTTAATATAGTACTCTCAAAAAACTACTTATTTGTGCCTTCACCTTTAAACTGTTGCGAATTGCTTTTAAAAAGAACATTGAATGTCGTCAAGCTACCATAACAACGGGTTATATATTGCTGAAGATCTATTTTATCTTGTCCTTCTAAGGTTTTACTAGCGTTTATTTTTTGCTCCATAACCCGAAGCCTATCGCGAAGCATTACTATTTTATGAAAAAAAGTATCTATAGGAATTTCTTTTGAGGCCAAATTATTATCAGCAGGCTGTAAAACAATATTCCCACCTTTCCATTTATCGGCTATTGGTACAATTTCACTGAAACCGTTCCATTTTTTTAGAATATCACGAAGGCTTTTTTCAACTTCATAAAAGCTTACGGTGTCCACCTCATCTTCGGCGGCTTCAATAATTTCAAAATCTTCGTCTGCAGCTATTGTTTCTAGACCATTTTCAATAAAAGTTACCCAATACATTTTTGCGGAAACGTTTGTTACTACTCCTTTTCCGTGTTGTGGATGATTTATTCGTGAACCTATTCCTAGTATTTGTTTCATAGTTTTTCTGTTGTTTTTTTGTCTGTTGTAAAAATATAAATTTTTGAATAAGTAAAACTTCGATAATAACATATCAAAAGTAAAAAACCATCTTAATACTGAAAGATGGTTTCTGTCTAGCATAAAACTACTGCTTACTATTTATGGTCATCAATAACCTGTTGGTCGCGGTATTTACAACACGGGTTTATAACGTTATAAACTTCGTCTTTTGCTTTTATGTCTTGTGTGTCGTGACCTGTATCTGCAATGCTTTGTTGGATTGTGGCAAGATCCGTTTTCTTTTCGTTAAAAATTAAATCCAATTGATGCGTTTCTACATCCCAAGTTGCTATTTTTACTCCTTTAGCTTGTATTGAAGCTTTTTCAATTCGCTCTTTACACATTCCGCATACCCCATCTACTTCTATGGTAGCTTTTGCATTTTTGTTTTGGGCCAAATTTGTGGCACCGATTAGCATTACTGCTATTATTAAAAGTGATTTTTTCATATTTTCTGTTTTAAAAGTTAATTGTTTCATTTTATATTTATTTGTTGTGTATTTCTGCTCCAACGATAGTGAAACCTAAGCTAAAGGCGTCTTTTGCCTTTTTTCTTTGTTTATAAATTAGATGTTTAATTTAATCTAAATCGTAAACCTGCGTAATAGGAACTTCCAAAAACGGGGCCGTAAACATAGGTTGTATCAAAAGTTGTTCCGAAGGGGTTATCGCTTCCTACAATTGGATTTTGTTGTTTCACATTGGTTATGTTTTCTCCACCTACATAAAGCTCAAAATTACTGTTAAAAATCTTGGTAATCTGCGCATTTACAGTTGAAAGGCTTGGCGAAAATTCTGAAAGTCCAATAGTACTCAAGTAGTTTTCTGTAGAAGCAAATCGTTGCTCACCAATATAGTTATAGGTTGCATCAAACTTCCAGTTGCCACCTTTTGTGGTTTGATGTGTTTGGAAAGAAGCATTCGCAAAAAAACGATGGTTTGGCGTTAATGGGGTTTGCTTTTTTCCACTTAAATAATCGGTTTCAACATCATAGTATTTATAGGCTAGTCGCAAATCAAAATGTTTGAACAAATTATAATTAAATTCTGCCTGAAAATTATTAGAAAAACTCTCACCGTCCAAATTATAGAAATTAATTTCTGAAGGATTTTCCCAATCTACAACTATTTGATTTACAAAATCGGTTCTGTAAAAATCTACCGTAATATCTGCTTTTCTATTAAAAAGATTAAAACCTTGCATATATGAAATTCCATAGTTCCAAGCAATTTCAGGGTCTAGACCGTAAATATCTCCACCGTTGCTCAAAATATTTAAACTCCGTGAAGTTGCAAAGAGGTTTTGATTTTCAGTAAAAATATTCGCACTACGTTTCCCTCTTCCTGCGGAAACACGGATGGCAGATTTATCCCACGGTGTATAACGTAAGTGAAACCGTGGTGTTATAAAAGTACCCAATCTATTGTGAAGATCACCCCTTATCCCTAAACTGTAGCTTAAATTGTCTGAATTATCAAAATTATATTCAAAGAATCCACCAACCGAATTTTCGACACGATTATAATTTTCCGTTAACACCAATTCATCATACCCGTCATAAGTGGCGTTTACACCCGTTTTAAACTTGTGTCGCGAATCGCTTATTATTGAATTATAAATTAAAGAAGCAAATAAGCTATTGTGTTGAATATTATAATCATTCAACCCAAAATAAGATTCCTGATCGTGATGACTATAAGCCACTTGAATTCCTCCTGTACGCCAAGGAATATCAGGATTTACAAATCCAAATTTCCCTGAAACATCCAAACGCTGGGTTTTAATTTCACTACCCCAAGCATTTGTTGTTCCGCGATCCTTTTTTGGATCGAAAGAAACTTGACCTATTTGTTTTTCATCATTCAAATAACGAACATTTAAAAAGCCAACATAACCATTTTCTTGATCCACATATTGCCAACGATTCATTATGTTAACTTGCTGCATTAAAGGAGCATCGAGAAACGAATCGTCATTTTTATCGAATTCCGTTTCTCGCATATTTACATGAATATACAAACCTGTACTCCAACGATCGGTTACTTTGGTATTTAAATGCGTGTTCAGTTCAAAACGACCATTACCAGATCCGTAGGCATTAACAAAAAGCTTGCTATCTGTCAATGGTTTGTGAAGTTCGGCATTTATCTGCCCAGCGATGCTTTCATAACCGTTTGTTACGCTTCCAGCGCCTTTTGTAATCTGAATGCTTTCTACCCAAGTTCCCGGAATAAAACTTAAACCATATGCCTGCGAAGCTCCACGAATACTCGGAACATTTTCAGTAGTTATTAAAATATACGGACTGCTTAGCCCAAGCATTTTAATTTGTCTAGTCCCAGAAATTGCATCTGCAAAATTCACATCTATAGAAGGATTGGTTTCAAAACTTTCTGCAAGGTTACAACAAGCCGCTTTTAACAATTCCGCACTGCTTACGTTTATTACATTCTGGGATTGTAAAAAAGAGCGCGAACTAGCTTTTTGACGGGCAGTTATAGTAACCTCATCCAGATTTGCTGTGGAAACCAAAGAGTGTTTTATCCTTTTTGGAGCATTAACCGAAATAGTATCAGTTTTATAACCCACAAAACTAACAACCATTTTTTTGTATTCTGGTTTGTATTCAATTTCAAAATTACCGTCAAAATCGGTTACTGCCCCTACAGAAGTATCAAGCCAATAAACATTCGCGCCACCAAGTGGAACTTCTTTGTCATCAATATTTTCAGTTATTGTTCCATTGATTTTTTCTTGTGAAAAAACACATAGCGGAAGTAAAAAAAGTATAAATAGTAGATTTTTCATTTTAATTAATTTTTGTTGTGCGCAATCGAAGCGCATTAGTAATAACTGAAACCGAGCTGAAACTCATTGCCAACGCAGCGATCATTGGCGATAATAATATTCCGAAAAACGGATAAAGCACTCCAGCGGCAATTGGCACACCGAGTGTATTGTAAATTAATGCGAAAAATAGGTTTTGCTTTATGTTGCTCATTACCTTTTCACTTAAATGAAAAGCTTTTACAATGCCTTGTAAATCGCCTTTCACTAAAGTTACGCCAGCGCTTTCTATAGCTACATCGGTTCCTGTTCCCATTGCAATGCCTACATCGCTTTTTGCCAAGGCAGGCGCATCGTTTATACCGTCGCCAGCCATGGCAACTTTCTTACCTTCTGCTTGGAGTATTTCAACCACTTCCAATTTATCCTGCGGAAGCATTTCTGTCTTAAAATCTGCAAGGTTTAATTCTGAAGCAACTGCTTTTGCAGTGTCGTGATTATCTCCCGTAAGCATTATAACCTGTATTCCTTTTTCCTGAAGCTCAGTAATTGCTTTTTTGCTGTTTTCCTTTATTTTATCTGAAATAACAACATAACCAATCACTTTTCCATCAACGGAAAGCATCGGCACAGTTTTACCCTCTTTCTGTTCTTCTGAAATTTTATTTTGAAGCGCTTTGGAAATGATTGCCCCAGTTTCTTCCATCATCTTTTCATTTCCAAGAGCAACTTTTTTTCCGTTGATAATTCCAGTTACCCCTTTACCCGTAACCGAATTGAAATCTGTTGTCTCTAAAACTTCAGAATGCTGTTCCTTTCCATATTTTACTGTAGCATCAGCCAACGGATGTTCGCTGTTTTGATTAAGTGAAACTATGTATTGAAGCACTTCTTCTTCCGAAACGTTTTCTGAAAAACCTATCTTTTCAACTGAAGGCTTCCCTTCTGTAATAGTTCCTGTTTTGTCAACAATTAAAACATCTATTTTATTCAGTAATTCGAGGGATTCAGCATTTTTTACAAGCACTCCATTTTGAGCCCCCTTCCCTACTCCTACCATTACTGACATTGGCGTTGCAAGACCCAACGCACACGGACAAGCAATGATTAAAACCGCAATGGCGTTGACCAAAGCATAAACGTATGATGGCTCGG
Organism: uncultured Aequorivita sp.; assembly: GCA_964522085.1. Lineage (GTDB taxonomy): Bacteria > Bacteroidota > Bacteroidia > Flavobacteriales > Flavobacteriaceae > Aequorivita. The sequence continues at coordinate 10,979 of CAZFUX010000017.1, read as the reverse complement.
GACCAAATACAGCCCAAACAATAAATGTTATTACTGAAATTAAAACTACAATAGGAACGAACCATCCCGAAATTTTATCTGCTAGTTTTTGAATTGGCGCCCTGCTTCGGCTGGCTTTATTTACCATTTCGATGATTTGTGAAAGCAAGGTATCGCTCCCTACTTTTTCAGCATTCATCACAAAGGTTTGCTTGCCATTTATAGTTCCGGAACTTACCGTATCTCCTGCTGTTTTTGAAACAGGAACGGGTTCACCCGTAATCATAGACTCATCTACAGAACTTTCGCCATCAACAATACTTCCATCAACAGGAATTTTTCCCCCTGGTTTCACGCGGAGTTTATCATCAACTTCTATTTTATCAATTGTAATAGTTTCTTCTTTACCATCAACAATTCGGACCGCTTTATTTGGCGCTAATTTCAGCAATTCTTTTACTGTAGAATTTGTTCTGTTATGCGCTCGAGCCTCTAGAACCTGCCCCATTAAAACCAAAGTGAGAATTACCGTTGCAGCTTCAAAATAGACATGTACGGTATCCGATTCCGTTTTAAACTGCGCAGGAAAAAAATCTGGAAACAACATTCCAAAAACACTAAAAATCCAAGCCACTCCAGCACCAATTCCAATTAAGGTGAACATATTCAAGTTCCAAGTTTTTATTGAGCGATATGCGCGTTCAAAAAACATCCAAGTGGCATAAAAAACTACAGGAATCGAAAGCCCGAACTGCACCCAATTCCACGTATTCATTGACATCCAATCGTATAAAAGATTGTTAGGAATCATTTCAGACATTGCTATTATAAAAATAGGAATGGTGAAAATCACTGCAATCCAAAACTTATTCAGCAATGCTTTATAAGTTTTGGATTGCAGTGATTCATCAACTTCTTTTGGAACCAAATCCATTCCACAAATGGGGCAAGAGCCAGGTCCGTCGCTTATAACTTCGGGGTGCATTGGGCAAGTGTATTCTGTTGCAGAACTGTTTGTCGTTTTTACTTTTTCAACTAAATCCATTCCGCAGACAGGGCAATCACCTGGTTTATCGTAGGTTTTTTCTCCTTCGCAATGCATTGGGCAATAGAAAGTGCCAGAACTACTTTGATTCGCTCTTTTTTCCTCCTTTTTAGTTTTATGGTTTTGCGCTGCTTCAGCATCATCCGGAAGGGAAATACTATAACTTCCGCCGTCTTCTTCCAAAGCTTTTTCAAAAATTTTCAATGGAATATGATTTTCCATTTCAATAACCGCTTCGGCTTTTTCGAGGTTTACCGATGCTTTGGAAACGCCTTGAATTTGGCTTAGCGTTTGCTCCACATGGCCTCGGCAGCCGTTGCAAGTCATTCCGTGTATTTTATATGTGTGTGTCATTTTCTATTTTTTTTAAAATCGTATTGATAGTCCGCCGCCCACGCCAAAACGGTTGTCATAACTAGCCATTAATGAAAATTCTTTTGATAAAAAATATTCAAGACCAGCGCTCCACGTTAATTCATCTCCGTAATCAATCCCTGTTGGTAAATCGTCCCCCAAACCAAAATCTGCTTGATATTCAATCATTCCGAAGGCAACGGTTCTTGGGAAAATCATAATTTCTTTTTCCAGTCCAATTTGTGGATGCAGTTTATTATCTATTCTAACATCTAAATTAAACATGTAAGGAGTAAAATATCTAACTCCAACAATGGCAGTAGTTTCAATATCGTCGAGATTGTCTTCCAATTCATTTTCGATATTTACACCTCCAAAAACTCTGAAATTATCGTGCAGATAGCGCTCGTACGTTACTTCTGCCTCTAAATTTTCATTCCATCCAAATTCTGCCATTAGATTGAATTGGTTTCTCAAATTTGAAGAAGTCAAGTTCAATTCAGACATATGAGACGCAACATCTGCCGAGCCCCAAGTGTAAAAATGGTTGGCTTCATTCATTACTTTTGAAATTGGATAATCCTTCAATCTTTCATCTCGTGGGGTTTCGCAACTAAAAACGCGAGCCATACCTCCCATCATATGATAAAGTACATGGCAGTGGAAAAACCAATCACCATACGTATCACCGTAAAATTCAATGGTAATTTCCTCCATTGGCGGTACATTAACGGTATGTTTTAGCGGGGAATATTCGCCATTTTTATTAATTACTCTAAAAAAGTGTCCGTGAAGGTGCATTGGGTGATGCATCATTGTAAGGTTATTCAACGTAATACGAGTTACCTCATTTCCTTTAATTTTGATATTATCGGTTTCAGAAAGCGACACACCATTCATACTCCAAATGTAACGGTTCATATTTCCTGTCAGGTTTAATAAAATCTCGGTAACAGGAGCGTCTGCGGAATAGCTTGTTTTTTCGGGTGATTTCAGATAATCGTAGTTATACTCTGAATTCATGTCCATACCTTCCATTTTCATTTTGGAATGATCCATCTTCGAGTGATCCATTTTCATTGAATCTTTTGGCATCTTCATTTTGGAGTGGTCCATTTTTGAATGATCCATTTCCATTCCGTCCATCTTCATTCCATATTCTTCCTTCATCTCAAAACGTTCGTCTTTTTTAGGCTGAAATTTTAATGCGTGTGCACCCATTTTCATCTTCATTTTTGCCATATCCTGCATCATCGCAATTTTATCAGGTTTTTCAACAATTGCAGCTGGTAGAATTTCCCCTGAACCTAAATAAGCCAAAGCCGTTCCAGAGCCATCTTGCGCCATCGCTCTAAATTCCAGTTTTCCACTTTGCGGAATGGTAACAATAAAATCGTAAGTTTCTGCAATAGCGATAAAGGTTTTGTTTCTTTTTACTGGCACTACATCGAGCCCATCTGCTGAAACGAGCAATGGTATTTCGCCACCAAAAGTCATCCAAAATTGGGTTGAAGCCGATCCGTCTATAATTCGCAACCTAACTTTTTCGCCAGATTTAAAGTCTGGATATTCTGCAACTTGCTTTCCATTTACTAAAAATGCTGGATAGTAAATATCTGCAATATCGGCACCTTCCATCCGTTGTCGCCAAAAATCAATTTGAGCATCCAGCGCGCCTCTTGCAATTACCTGATTAAGTGGCGTTAAAGTTCCTTTCTTTATTCCATACCAATCGCTACCGCGCTTTAAAGTGCGCATTACATTTTTTGGTTTTTCGTTAGTCCAATCAGAAAGCATTAAAACCAATTCCTTATCATAATCCAAGGTTTTTTCTTTTGGTTGAATTACAATAGAACCAAAAACGCCACTCTGTTCCTGTAGCATAGTGTGGGAATGATACCAATAGGTTCCAGATTGATTTATAGGAAAATTGTAAGTAAAGGTAGTTCCGGGCAATATTGGTGGCGTAGTTAAGTAAGGCACGCCATCCTGAAAGTTCGGCAATAGTATTCCGTGCCAATGCACAGATGTTTCCACGTCCATTTTATTGGTTACATGGATTACGGCATTTTCGCCTTCAGTAAATTCCAATGTGGGACCTGGAATACTTCCATTCACAGCCATACCCATAACTTCTTTTCCAGTAATGTTTACGGCGTGTTTATCTATTGTTAATGTATATTCACGAATGGGCCTCTCTTCATCTTCCTGTGAATAGGAATAATTCAGAAAAACCAGATTCAAGAATAAGGTTATGATTATTTTATATTTCATTGTTTTGATTTAAATTTTAGTGAATAATACTTTCAAATAAATTGAAAGTAAAAGACATAGAAAATCCAACACTTTAAACAGTTTGTTTAAGTGATGGTTCTTTAAAATTTAAAATTAAATAAGGAATGTGTCGAACAGAATGTTTAAATCCTGTTCGAGAGGTGGCGGATTATAATCCGCGAAGAAGGTTTTTTCTGAAGAAGTTATTTCAACTTCTTGAAGCACAAAAACAGAAACGAAAGTAGCTACAAAGGCTTTATTCAGTTTTAAATCGAACGAAGCTTTTGCAAAATTATCGTCTGTATGTATTTTGGTAATATGATTTTTACAGCAATCGTGGGCTTCGGGAGTTGCAGTTTCATCATCGCAATTCGAATCTGGCACATTCATATCCATTCCGCAGGAAAGATCTTTTTCGCCTAACGATAATTCAGCCATCATTTCCATGCCACCACAAAAGTGTTGGGCATAGGCAATTCCTGAACTGCTGACAAGCATCAGTATGGATAGGAATATGGAAATGGTTTTTTTCATTGCGTTGCAAAAATACAAAAAAAAGCCTTCCAAAAAACTGAAAGGCTTTTTAAAGTTTATTTTACCTCAGCATCTACTCTACCACATTTTAGCATTTTATCTCCAAAATAAGGGTTCAAAATATCTTTGCTGCTGCTTATCCAATACGCACCTTTATTATTAAACGCCATTGGGCAATATTGTTTGTAGAGCATTCCAGAGCTAATAGCTCCTTGTAGCATTGTTTCCATTCCACTGCTTAAAGCTTCAAAATTTTCGCGTTGCATTTTTATATCTTCGGAAGCGGCCATTGCTGAAATTGCGGTAAGTGTTGCTTCATCTGCATTCATTTCTTTCAGGAGCATATCAAGTTTTGCAGATTCTGCTTTGGTCTTGGTTGCATTAGTATTTACTAAAGCTTCTTCTACAGCAATATATTGTTCAAAAACAGCTTCAACCTTTGGGTCGTTGAATTCGGCTTCTTTTTTTGCAATTTCATATACTTTTACTTCGGTAGTATCTACGGTTACAACTTCAGGCTCTGCCTCTTTTTGATTGTCTTTACACGAGGTAAATGCGATGGCTGTTAAAGCTAAAAATACAAGGGATAAATTTTTCATAGTTATTTTAAATTTAGAGATTCAAAGGTATTAAAATTTCAGTTGTTTTTAAGCTTCTGAAAATAAAAAGCAGGAAGCAAAATAAGCAGAAATAAAGGTTGGATAAGAAATCGGCGAACATAAAAAAGCAACAAATGACTACTGGTTCCTTCCGAAGAAAATACTATAAAACTGAAAGCCGAAAAAAGGATCATAAAAAGTGAAACATATAAAACTAAAGAAATTTTGAGGATTCCTTTATCACGAAAAACCACCCAAAGAATTGCTAACGAGATAAGTGTATTAAATAAAAACCGAAACGCAATATTAGTTTGCAAAGCAAAAGTATCCATTTCTGGAAGCGGTAAGGTTTTGTAATCCATTTTGAAAAACTCCAAAAGTGAATCGTGAAAAAGAGTGTCCTCAAAAGCGCGAATACACACTAGCAAACCAACTAGAATTAATATTGCAAGTATTTTTAAAACCTTTTTCATTGTGCTTTATTAGGCTTCAACATTCGCACCCAAACCATCCACAAAATAAAAACCATGCCATAAATTATAGCTGGAAAAATTACAGAATGCAAAATCTTTTCGTACTGTGGATATTTATAAAGAGTAACTGTAAGAAGTACTATACGAAAAATATTTACCCCGTAAATCAATACATAACCTACAAAAAGGAAGAGCAACGTTTTTTTAAATTTTTCAGCAAAAGCAATTATAAACGCTATAAATAATATAATAACACTAATAGCATTACAGCCTTCCACGATATTTACAATGTACTTTCTATCAATGGCTATTAACATTCCTTGATCGATGGGGTCTACAACTAAAAAATTACTATACCCAAAAGTATCAAGCACCGCAGCGCTTTGCTTTGCAACAAGATTTGTAATTAAGTCTGGGAAATAAACTCCGTTTTCTGAAATATTCAAATAAACTGAATAGAGAATTCCGAGCACTAAGTAAGTTCCTAAAAAAAGGACTACGAAGCGAATGACGTCTTTGTATTTATAAAAAAGTTTCTTCAATTTTTAAATTCAGGTTTTAACAAAAATACAGGTTTTGATATTGACGAATTACAACTATTTTGAAATACTTTTGCCAAATAAATTCTTACTTATAACAACGATGCCTTTTTCACACTTAAAACCAAAAGTTAAAACCATTTTATCTAACAACCACGAAACTGCTGAGCAGCGTTTAAAAGGTGTTTGCGAACTTTTGCAAACAAACGTTGGCCACTACGACTGGGTAGGATTTTATTTTACAAATGAAGTTGAAAAAACTCTTCACCTAAAAGCTTTTGCAGGCGAACCCACAGACCAGACTGTAATTCCTTTCGGAAAAGGTCTTTGTGGACAAGTTGCGGTTAGTAATCAAAATTTTGTAGTGCCTGATGTGAAGGCTCAAGACAATTATATAGCTTGTAGCATAACCGTAAAAGCTGAAATTGTAATTCCGCTTTTTAAAGATGGAAAAAACATTGGACAGATAGATATAGATTCTAACACAGCCGATCCATTTTCTGAAGAAGATGAGCACTTTTTAGAATGGGTAAACGAAGAGGCTTCTAAAATTCTATACATTTAACCCATAAAGAGGGAACAACACTGTTGTAAATACAAGCTCCGAAAGATGTTTTTTATTGAGTATAAGTTACCCCTTCGGGGGTTACGGTACTTTTACATTCCAGTTCTAATAGCTTCCACCGGATCCAGTTTTGAAGCTGAAATAGCCGGAAGTATTCCTGAAATTAGTCCGATTACTGCTGAAATTGCCGTACCAATAAACATATTCCACGAGGAGAGAACAAATTCAAAATCGCCCGTGAATTGTGAGGCTACGATTGAAACTACAAACACCAAAAACAAACCAATCAATCCACCAATTACCGCTAGTATTACAGCTTCAAATAAAAATTGAAAAAGGATAAATTTATTCTTTGCTCCTAATGATTTTTGAATACCGATTAAATTAGTTCGCTCTTTTACGCTCACAAACATAATATTGGCAATCCCGAAACCACCAACTAATAAGGAAAACCCACTAATAATAAGCCCGATGATATTCATACTTCCTGTAATTTCATCAATCATATCTGTAAATCCTTGAAGTTGGTTTATAAAAAAATTATCGATTTCATCGGGTTTCAAACCTCTTTTTAAACGTAGTTGTTGCGTTAGCATTGCTATAAACTCTGCATTATCTACGCCTTTTTCAGGTTTCACCACAATTTGCGGGAAGGTATTTTTGTTATTATCGCCAAAAATACGCCGCACTACATTTACTGGCATCCAAACGGAAGTGTCTTTAGAATTACCAAACAAGCCAGCTCCCTCCTTCTCTAAAACTCCAATTACGTTAAATTTTCTACCGTAAATCCGCACTTCTTTTCCAATGGCATTTTTAGCATCTCCAAACAACTGGTTGGCTATTTCATTACCCAAAACTACAACCATGGAACCGCTATTAGATTCTGACCCATTAAAAAATCTACCTTCACCAAGTTTAAGTGCTTCAATATCGTAATAACTCTCTGTTACTGCGCCAATAGGAACATTGTCTACTTGATTATTTTCATACTTTATACTTTCGTTAGGCACGCCGAGTGTGAAAGTTGCAGCTTCCAAGTTTGGCATGTTACGATCTATATATTGAAATTCATCATAAGTAACATCAGGAAATTGCTGCCATTTCCAACGTGGAATTTCAGTGGGTCCAAAATTAAAACGCATAATAATAATTGTGCTATTATCTAACCCACTCATACTGCCCGTAATTTCTTTTTTCAAAGAATCTACTGCCGCCAAAACCGCAATTATGGAAAAGATACCAATCGTAACACCCACCAATGAAAGAAAAGTACGCAACTTATTGTTCCGAAGCGCATTAAGAGCAAAATTGAAACTTTCCTTTAAAACACGAATATATATTAGCATAGATGTTATCGGTTTTCGGTTTAACACAATTCAATTAGTTTAGGATTTCAAATATACACCTCGGCTTATCGACTTCTAAACTCATCGACTTCAATTTCGATCTCAACTTTCGGTTCCTGAGTGAAGCCGAAGGATGATTTCAAAAACAGTTGATAAATTTATAAAAAGTAAGACGTTTTCTCTTTCCTTATGTTACAAATTTAGTGTTCAATTATGTACTTTTGCACCTTAATTTTCAATAATGAACAATTCCAAAAAAATTACATCGGCTTTAATTTCTGTTTTTAGCAAAGAAGGCTTAGGTCCAATTGTTAAAAAACTGAATGAACAAGGCGTAAAAATATACTCCACAGGAGGCACCGAAAAATTTATAAACGACCTGGGAATCGAGGTTATTGCAGTTGAAGATCTTACTGATTATCCTTCTATTCTAGGAGGTCGTGTAAAAACTCTTCACCCAAAAGTTTTTGGTGGAATTTTAAACCGTCAAGATAACGAAAGTGATGTTGCCGAAATGAAACAATACAACATTCCGCAGCTCGATGCTGTGATTGTAGATTTATATCCTTTTGAAAAAACTGTCGCTTCAGGTGCTTCGGAAGCTGATATTATTGAAAAAATAGACATCGGTGGCATTTCATTAATTCGCGCCGCTGCTAAGAATTTTAAGGACACTATTTGTGTCTCTTCAGTTGATGATTATTCTGAATTTCTAGAATTAATTTCGACAAATAATGGCGAAATTGCTTTGAAAGACAGAAAGCGTTTTGCGGCAAAATCCTTCAATGTTTCTTCAAATTACGATACTGCTATTTTTAACTATTTCAATTCAGAAGAAAAATTGCCTTCTTTCAAAATAAGTGAAACGAATGGTCAAGAGCTTCGTTACGGCGAAAACCCGCACCAAAAAGGATTTTTCTTCGGAAATTTTGATGAAATGTTCACCAAACTTCACGGTAAGGAGTTGAGCTACAACAACCTCTTAGACGTTGATGCAGCCGTTAATTTAATGAACGAATTTAAAGGCGATGAACCAACTTTCGCAATACTAAAACATAACAACGCCTGTGGAATCGCACAACGCAAAACTGTGCAGGAAGCTTATTTAGCTGCTTTGGCTGGCGATTCTGTTTCAGCTTTTGGTGGAATTTTAATAAGCAACGTTGAAATTGACGAAGCTACCGCAAACGAAATTCACAGTCTTTTCTGCGAAGTAGTTATTGCACCATCTTTTTCAACTAAAGCACAAGAAATTTTACAAGGAAAAAAGAACCGAATTTTATTGATTCAGAAAGAAAACACACTCCCCTCAACTACAGTACGTACTTGTTTGAATGGCGTTTTAGTTCAAGATAAAGACAATATTACCGATACTGCCGAAATTTTAACGCATGCTACGGACAATAAACCTACTTCCTTAGAGTTAGAAGATTTGTTGTTTGCTTCCAAAATTTGCAAGCACACAAAAAGTAATACAATTGTTATAACAAAGGGAAAACAACTTTGCGCTAGCGGAACCGGCCAAACCAGTCGTGTAGATGCTTTAAATCAAGCCATTGTAAAAGCAAAAAGCTTTAATTTTGACCTTAACGGAGCCGTAATGGCGAGCGATGCTTTTTTTCCGTTCCCAGATTGTGTGGAAATTGCAGACAACGTAGGTATAACCGCTGTAATCCAGCCTGGAGGCTCTATAAAAGACCAGTTGAGTATTGATTACTGCAACACGAATAAAATGGCAATGGTATTTACTGGCACGCGTCATTTTAAGCATTAAATTTTAGTACATTTACCAAATTAAATCGAGCACCTTATAACTCTCAATACCACTAACTTATACTATGGGATTTTTTGATTTCCTGACTGAAGAAATAGCCATTGATCTTGGTACCGCAAATACCTTGATAATCCACAACGATAAAGTTGTGGTAGATGCGCCATCTATTGTTGCTCGTGACCGTACTACTGGTAAGATTATTGCAGTAGGCCGTGAAGCCGCGATGATGTGGGGAAAAACCCACGAAAATATTAAAACAATTAGACCATTGAAAGATGGCGTTATTGCAGATTTTGATGCAAGCGAAAAGATGATAAATATGTTTATCAGCGATATTCCTGCATTAAAAAAGAAGTGGCTTAAACCATCGTTACGAATGGTTATCTGTATCCCAAGTGGTATTACTGAAGTTGAAATGCGTGCGGTAAAAGAAAGCGCCGAACGTGTAAACGGAAAAGAGGTTTATTTAATTCACGAACCAATGGCCGCAGCTATTGGTATTGGTGTAGACATTATGCAACCAAAAGGAAATATGGTTGTGGATATAGGAGGTGGAACTACCGAAATTGCCGTAATTGCCCTTGGGGGGATTGTTTGCGACAAGTCGGTTAAGATTGCAGGGGACGTTTTTACGAACGATATTGTTTATTATATGCGCACTCAGCACAACCTTTATGTAGGTGAGCGTACTGCTGAAAAAATAAAAACACAAATTGGTGCAGCAACTGAAGATCTTGAGCTTCCACCAGACGAAATGGATGTACAAGGGCGTGATTTGCTTACAGGAAAACCAAAACAAGTACAAACGTCTTACAGAGAAATTGCAAAAGCGTTAGACAAGTCTATTTTAAGAATTGAAGATGCGGTTATGGAAACCTTATCGCAAACACCTCCAGAACTTGCAGCAGACATATATAATACTGGTATTTATCTTGCTGGTGGTGGTTCTATGCTTCGTGGATTAGACAAAAGGCTTTCGCTAAAGACAGATCTTCCCGTTTATATTGCCGAAGATCCTTTACGTGCGGTAGTTCGCGGAACTGGTATTTGTTTAAAAAACCTAGCCAAATTTAAAAGTGTGTTGATAAAATAATTTTTTCTAATGAAATGGATTCTTAGATTCAAGTAATAAACGCAACAGCTTGCTGTTGTAAAAATAGCCTGCGGCGGCGAAAAAAACTTCATATTTTTGGGTTGCAAAACTTAAAATATATGTCGCATTTAACATTGTCCCAAAGGTATGAAATATCCGTCCTTATAAAACAAAAGCTGACCATGTCGGACATAGCGGAGATAATCAAAACCAACAAATCAAGCGTTAGTAGGGAGCTAAAGAGGAATTCTGATGGGCGTAACGGCGAGTACCGAGCCAAACTCGCACAAAACAAGTGCGAACGGCGTCATCGGGAAAAGAACAAGAAAAAAACCTTTACAGATGATGGCAACAAGCAAAAAACTGAACTAAAACCAAATTAAAATTAATGAATTCAATTG
>CAZFUX010000016.1:0-21129 GCA_964522085.1 uncultured Aequorivita sp. | reverse complement strand
GCCTTGTGTTATAATTTGTATCGAAGTCCAGTGATAATTGCGGCTAATTCAAAAAATCAAACTAGAAAAACGAAACAAATCTAGAAAGACTATTGCAATGGTCTTAATATTTCAAAATTTAATCAAAAATACGGTTTGACAGGGTTTGCTTTTTACTTTTGGGATTTTGGGATTTATTTTTTGGTGCTTAATTAGAAATGAGTTTAGTGAAAAGTAATACTTAATGCTTTTCAGCATCAACTTTTATTTTCAGCTTATAGAATGCTCTCTTTGCTGCACCTTCTTCTGCTTTCTTTTTTGAAGTTGCACGAGCTTTTGCTACAATTTCATCATCTAGTTTTAAGCGAACTGCAAAATGTTTCAGTTCGTCTTTGCCATTGTCTTCATAAATTTCAAAATTGAACTGTTTTTTATGTTTTTGGCACCATTCAATAAAAAGGCTTTTATAGCTTATTACTTTGCCTTCAAGCTTTTTGATGTCTACGTAAGGTTTAATTACTCTTTTCTGAATAAATTTTTCGCAATATTTAAAGCCTCGATCTAAATAAATTGCACCAACGAGGGCCTCAAAAACGTTTCCATAAATGTTGCCGCTAAATTGTTGCTTGGGAACTGTTGTTTTCAAAAATTTCACTAATTGAAGATCACGACCAAGTTCATTTAAATGTTCTCGGCTTACTACTTTACTCCTCATTTTGGTTAAATACCCTTCATTACCATCTGGAACTTTTTTATAAAAATGTGCCGCGATAACTGACCCCAACATAGCATCGCCTAGAAACTCTAACCTTTCATAATTTTGAGGTTGGCCTTCATCATTTTTTTCGTTAGTAGAACGGTGGGTAAAAGCAGTTTCGTAAATAGAAATACTCCTAGGTTTAAAGCCTAATATTTTTTTAAGGGAATTGTAAAATTCCCTATTCTTGTCTGAACGGGAAGAGAATATGTTTTTAATGGAAGCCATTAAATATTTTAATCGTCTAGTTTTTTAAAGAGTACACAAGCATTGTGTCCTCCAAAACCAAAAGTATTACTCATTGCTACTTTTATATCGCGTTTTTGAGCTTTATTTAAGGTAAGATTCAAAGAAGGGTCTATCTTTTCATCTACCGTAGTATGGTTTATGGTAGGTGGTACAATTCCATATTTCATTGATAGTATGGCGGAAATTGCCTCAATAGCACCAGCAGCCCCCAAAAGGTGGCCAGTCATAGATTTTGTTGAATTGATATTAATATCTTTCGCATGTTTGCCAAAAACTTTTACAATTGCTTTCAGTTCTGCTACATCGCCAAGCAGCGTTGCAGTTCCGTGGGTGTTTATGGTATCCACATCTTCTGGGCTCATATTGGCATCTTGTAAGCAATTAAGCATAACGCGTTCTACACCAATTCCATCTGGATGTGGAGCAGTCATATGGTAGGCATCACTGCTCATACCGCCACCAACAAGTTCTGCATAAATTTTTGCGCCACGTTTTTTGGCGTGTTCGTATTCCTCAAGGATTAACGCTCCAGCTCCTTCACCTAAAACAAAACCATCGCGAGTTGCGTCAAAAGGACGTGAGGCTGTTTCTGGACTTTCATTACGGGTTGATAAAGCGTGCATGGCATTAAAACCACCCATTCCTGCGATGGTAACTGCAGCTTCGCTTCCTCCAGTAACCACAATATCGCATTGGCCTAAACGAATATAATTGAAGGCATCAATCATTGCATTTGCCGAAGATGCACAGGCTGAAACTGTTGTATAGTTTGGCCCCATAAAACCGTATTTTATGGAAATGTTTCCAGGTGCAATGTCTGCAATCATTTTTGGAATAAAAAAGGGGTTGAAACGTGGTGTTCCATCCCCTTCAGCAAAGTTTATCATTTCATTTTGAAAAGTCTCTAAGCCACCTATTCCAGCGCCCCATATTACACCTACTCTAAATTTATCTACATCAATAAAGTCTATTCCCGCATCGAGAATGGCTTCGTCTGAAGATACAAGGGCATATTGGGCAAAACGGTCTAGTTTTCGGGCTTCTTTCCTGTCAAAATGGTCTTCTGCGTTAAAATTCTTCAGTTCACAAGCGAATTTTGTTTTGAACTTTTCAGTATCAAAATACGTTATGGGCGCACAACCACTTTTACCACTAATAAGGGCATCCCAATATTCTTGAATATTGTTACCAATAGGGGTAAGGGCACCAAGGCCAGTAACTACAACTCGCTTTAACTCCATAGAAGAATTTTTTATTTAGCTGCTTCTATATATGAAATTGCTTGACCAACTGTAGCAATATTTTCTGCTTGATCGTCTGGAATTTGGATATCAAATTCTTTTTCAAATTCCATAATAAGCTCTACCGTATCTAGGGAGTCTGCTCCTAAGTCGTTAGTGAAGCTAGCTTCTGTTACAACTTCGTTCTCGTCTACACCTAATTTGTCTACGATAATAGCTTTTACTCTTGATGCAATGTCTGACATAATTCTTGATTTTAAATTTTAATTATAAGTGGCAAAAATAAAATATTTTAATTGAAAACACCATTTAATGTTAAAAATGTGAAGTTGTTCTTTTTTGTGAATTTCACATTTACACTAAAATGGAAAATACGCAGCGCTTAATTTTGTTTTAAAAGCTTTATTTGCGCATTTATTCTTTCTGAAATATAAAATGTATATGAAAGAATAAACCAATTTAAACATTTTTAGGCGAAGTAAAACCCTATTACCTTACTTTTGTTTTAATTTTAATAAATACTTCTGAAAAACTTAGGAAAACGGGAATGAAGAAACGAATTGTAATTTTTGCATCGGGTAGTGGTACCAATGCCGAGAACATTATTAAATACTTTCAACGATCCCAATTTGCCGAGGTCGTTCTTGTACTTTCAAACAAGATGGATGCCAAAGTTTTAGAACGTGCTAAAAAATTGAATGTAAATGCATTGCGCTTCAATAAACAAGAATTATTTTTAGAAGAAGGCGTTTTAAAAGTATTAAAGAACACAAAACCACATATTATAGTCCTGTCTGGCTTTCTGTTGAAATTTCCTGAAATTATTCTGAAAGAATTCCCCAATAAAGTAATAAATATTCATCCTGCATTATTGCCAAAATATGGGGGAAAAGGAATGTACGGTAACTTTGTACACGAAGCAGTTGTAGCAAATAAAGAAGAAGAAACAGGAGTAACCATTCATTATGTGAATGAAAATTATGATGAAGGCGCAATTATTTCGCAGAAAAAAGTAAAACTTTCAAAAACCGAAACAGCAGAAACCGTCGCTGAAAAAATTCATAAATTAGAATATGAATGGTTTCCGAAGGTGATTGAAGAAACACTTCGCAATGGCTAAAAAACAAAAATTTTACGTAGTCTGGTTTGGAAATCCCGCTGGTATTTTTGGCAGCTGGAAAGAATGCAAACGCTCTATTCACGGTGTAACAGGCGCGCAATACAAAAGCTTTGAAACTTTTGAAGAAGCAAAAAAAGCCTACAATAAAGAATATGCAAATTATAAAGGTAAGACGGTAAAAAAAACACTTTCAAAAGAGCAGCTTCAAAAAATTGGGGAACCCAACCTATATTCTATTGCTGTTGATGCAGCTTCTAGCGGCAATCCTGGAAAAATGGAATACCGAGGTGTAGATACCCAAACGCATAAACAATTATTTCATCAAGGACCATTTCAGCAAGGCACTAATAATATTGGGGAATTTTTGGCGCTTGTTCACGGCCTGGCATTTCTAAAAAAACATAATAGCGACCGTATTATTTATAGTGATTCACGTATTGCAATGGGCTGGGTTAAAAAGAAAAAATGCAATACAAAGTTGAAGCAAAATGCAAAGAACAAAGTTGTTTTTGATTTGGTTACTAGAGCTGAAAATTGGCTTAAAACAAGCTCATATACCACAACAGTCGTAAAATGGGAAACAAAAGTTTGGGGAGAAATTCCTGCAGATTTTGGGCGGAAGTAAAAACCTTTGATCTAAATAGATTCAACATTTTTTGGATATTGAAAATTGTTTTATCATCGATATATTTCATTTTCAAGACATCTTTGTAATACTTATGTCTATTAGTGGCTTCGTTACTTGGTTTCCCAAAATATTATTTCCTATAAGTATACAATTTCAAATTTTGAAAAATGGATTATTAGTTCAGGTTCATAATGAGTAAATAATTGTAAATAATTGATTAAATTTGCACCTCAATTTCAAAACCCCTTTATGAGCAAACTTGTAATTGTAGGTACAGTTGCCTTTGATGCCATTGAAACCCCTTTTTGTAAAACAGATAAAATTCTTGGCGGCGCCGCAACCTATATTGGTTTGGCAGCTTCGCAGCTTAAAGTAGATGGTGCTATTGTATCCATAGTTGGTGGCGATTTTCCGAAAGAAGATCTTAAAATGCTCGAAGAACGCGGAATGGATATTTCTGCCCTCGAAGTGGTAAAAGATGGGAAAACTTTTTTTTGGAGCGGTAAATATCATAACGATATGAATACCCGCGACACGCTAATAACCGATTTAAATGTACTTGCCGATTTTAATCCAAAAGTTCCTGAAAACTATCGTGATGCCGAAGTAGTTATGTTAGGGAATCTACATCCGCTAGTACAATTGAGTGTGATTGAGCAAATGGACAATCCAAAGCTTATTGTGCTAGACACGATGAATTTCTGGATGGACAGTGCTATGGAAGATTTGTCTAAAGTTATAGACAAAGTAGATGTAATAACCATTAATGACGAAGAGGCTAGACAACTTTCTGGTGAATATTCATTAGTGAAGGCTGCTGCCAAAATAATGGAAATGGGTCCCAAATATGTTGTAATTAAAAAAGGTGAGCACGGGGCGTTGTTATTTGGCGATGACGATGTGTTTTTTGCTCCGGCAATGCCGTTAAGAGAGGTTTTTGATCCAACTGGTGCAGGCGATACCTTTGCAGGAGGTTTTACTGGTTATTTAGCAAGAACAGCCAATTACAGCTATGATAATATGAAGAATGCCGCTATAAACGGCTCTGCCCTTGCTTCGTTCTGTGTAGAAAAATTTGGGCCTGAGAGATTGCTCAATTTAACAAATAGTGAGGTGCATCAGCGCATACAGCAGTTTAAAAGCTTAACACAGTTTGATATCAAATTAACCTAAATACGCGCCCTGAAATTTCAGGGCGTTTTTTGTACATTTTTATAGTTTCAGAAAAATATGAGCGACGCCTTAAAACACGAATGTGGAATTGCACTAGTCAGACTGTTGAAGCCTTTGGAATATTACAAAGAGAAATACGGCACGGCTTTTTATGGTGTAAACAAGATGTATTTAATGATGGAAAAGCAGCACAACCGCGGACAGGACGGTGCTGGTTTTGCAAGCATTAAGTTAGATGTAAATCCTGGGGAACGTTATATTAGTCGTGTTCGCTCCAATGCTGCACAGCCCATACAAGATATTTTTGCGCAAATAAATGAGCGAATAAATCTTGAATTTGAAAATCACCCAGAATATAAAGATGACGTTGCTGCACAAAAAAAACATATTCCTTATATAGGCGAATTGCTTCTTGGTCACGTGCGCTACGGAACGTTCGGAATAAATAGTGTAGAAAATGTACATCCCTTCTTACGTCAAAACAATTGGATGCACCGGAATTTAATTATTGCTGGGAATTTTAATATGACTAACACTAATGAGCTTTTTGATAATCTCATAAAACTCGGAATGCACCCAAAAGAAAAGGCCGATACCGTTACTGTAATGGAAAAAATAGGGCATTTTTTAGATGATGAGGTTCGTAAACTTTACAAAAAGGCTAAAGCAAAAGGATTGAATAAGCAAGAAGCATCGCCCTATATTGCCGAAAACTTGAATGTTGCTAAAATTCTTCGGAGGTCTGCAGCAGACTGGGATGGTGGTTATGCAATGGCAGGTCTTTTAGGTCACGGAGATTCTTTTGTATTACGCGATCCTGCAGGAATACGACCTGTATATTTTTATCAAGATGACGAAGTGGTTGTAGTAGCTTCAGAAAGACCAGCAATTCAAACTGTCTTCAATGTTCCTTTTGAAGAAGTGAAAGAACTAGATCCTGGGAATGCGCTTATTATTGAAAAAAACGGAAAGACAAAAATCAAAGAAATACTCGCACCTTTAGAAAGAAGATCATGCTCTTTTGAACGTATCTATTTTTCAAGAGGAAGTGACGCCGAAATCTATCAAGAGCGTAAAATGCTTGGCAAGTTGATAATGCCAAAAATTTTGGAGGCTATAGATTTTGATACTGAAAACTCGGTCTTTTCATTTATACCTAATACCGCTGAAACATCTTTCTACGGAATGTTAGATGCTGCTCAAGATGAATTGAATAAACAGAAAAATGAAGCAATTTTAAATGAAAAGGATACTTTAACTACGGAGAGACTTCAGCAAATACAAGCGCATAAAATTCGCACAGAAAAGATTGCAATTAAAGACGTAAAACTTAGAACATTTATTACGGATGATAGTAGTCGTGACGACTTGGTGGCACACGTTTACGATGTAACTTATGGCGTTGTAAAACCTGAAGACAATTTAGTTATTATTGACGATAGTATTGTAAGAGGTACAACTTTAAAGAAAAGTATCTTGAAAATGCTTGACAGACTTCAACCAAAACAAATCGTTGTAGTTTCATCAGCTCCACAAATTCGTTACCCAGATTGCTACGGAATAGATATGGCGCGCCTTGAACATTTAGTGGCTTTCCAAGCGGCTTTAGAGCTTCATAAAGACAGAGGAACGTATGCTATTGTTGAAGAAATCTATCATAAATGTAAAGAACAAGTTGCTTTGGAAGATGCTTCAGTAATTAATCACGTGAAGAAATTCTATGCGCCTTTTACAGACGAAGAAATTTCAGATAAAATTGCTGAAATTATTAGTCAAGAAAATATAACCGCAAAAGTAAAAGTCATTTTCCAATCGGTGGACGATTTGCACAAAGCCTGCCCAAAGAATCTTGGTGATTGGTATTTTACTGGTAATTATCCAACCGCTGGTGGTAATAGGGTTGTAAACCGAGCCTACATTAATTTTTACGAAGGCAATCCCGATCGCGCATATTAATTCTGAAGGAAATTTCATTTAAAAATTTTAAAACAAAAAATCCGCAACCATAATTTGGTTGCGGATTTTTAATTAAGTAAAGTTCAGAATCTACTATTACTTATTTTTTGAGTAATTAGCAGCAACCTCGTCCCAGTTAATTACATTCCAAAAAGCTCCAACGTAATCAGGACGCCTGTTCTGGTATTTTAGGTAGTATGCGTGTTCCCAAATATCCAATCCTAAAACTGGTGTTCCACCGCAACCTACACCTGGCATTAATGGGTTGTCTTGGTTTGGAGTAGCACAAATATCTACTTTTCCTCCTTTTTGTACACAAAGCCAAGCCCAACCAGAACCAAACTGTGTTTTTGCAGCATTGCTGAATTTCTCTTTAAAAGCATCAAAGCTTCCAAAAGCATCATCAATAGCTTTTGCTAAATCGCCCGAAGGTTTTCCGCCACGGTTTGGCGACATTACTTTCCAGAAAAGACTGTGGTTGTAAAATCCGCCGCCATTGTTACGAACGGCTTTATTATCCATATCCAGATTTTTCAAAATATCTTCAATAGATTTTGCTTCTTTATCTGTGCCTTCAATGGCTGCATTAAGGTTGTTGGTATAACCTTGGTGGTGTTTGTCGTGATGTATTTCCATCGTTTTCGCATCAATGTTTGGTTCTAAAGCATCAAATGCATACGGTAATTTTGGTAATTCGAAAGACATAATTATATCGTTTTATATTGGTTATTACTAAATTACTTCAAATTTAATCATTATCAATATTTAAAACTGTTATAGGTATTATAAGATTTTTATATAGGTATAGAAATATTTGATTCCGAAGCCATAAAAACTGTATTTTAGTGCAAAATGTGAATTCCTTGGAAAAAAAAT
Source organism: uncultured Aequorivita sp. (assembly GCA_964522085.1). Lineage (GTDB taxonomy): Bacteria > Bacteroidota > Bacteroidia > Flavobacteriales > Flavobacteriaceae > Aequorivita. Next base: position 13,150 of record CAZFUX010000016.1, on the reverse strand, counting down.
CCTTTTCAATCTATAATGCCGCCGCCGGAAGTGGAAAAACCTTTACGTTGGTTAAAGAGTATTTAAAGCAAATACTGTTGGCCAACAGCGAAGATTATTACAAACATCTTTTAGCAATTACGTTTACAAACAAAGCGGTTGCAGAAATGAAGCAGCGCATCGTGGAAGCTTTAGTAAGTTTTTCAGAAGAAAATAGTATTTCAGAACCCTTGCCAATGCTTCTTAATATTGCTGAAGAAACAGGTTTAACTATTGAAGAAATTCAAAAACGTTCCAAAAAAATCTTAAAAAACCTGCTTCATAATTATGCAGGTTTTAGTGTAGAAACAATTGATAAATTCAATCACAGACTCATCCGCACCTTTGCGCGCGACCTTAAGTTGGCTACAAATTTTGAAGTAACTCTTGATACTCCCGAACTTTTAAACGAAGCTGTAGATTTATTATTAAGTAAAGCAGGTGAAAACAAAGAAATTACAAAAGTGCTGCTCGATTTCGCGTTAGAAAAAACAGATGATGATAAATCGTGGGACATTGCACGCGACATTGCCAAAGCTTCAAAATTACTTTACAGTGAAAATGACGCCGACCAAGTTTCAGTTTTGAAACAGAAATCGTTGCAAGATTTTTTAGAATTCAAAAAGCAATTAATTCTTAAAAAGAAGAAATTTTCAGAAGAAATTGAAAACATAGCATCACAAACCCTTCAGCTTATAGATGAAAGTGGTTTAGAGTATTCAGATTTTATGAGAAGCACCTTGCCGAACCATTTTTTAAAGCTGAAAGCAGGTAATTATGATGCTTATGGAAACAAACTTCAAGAAAATCTAGAAACAGGAAAAAGTCTTTATAAAGCAAAAGAAGTAGCTTTTATAGTAGAAACTATTGATAGTTTAACACCCACTCTTCTTTCAAATTATATTGAAATAAAAGAAAAAGTAAACCACTACAGTTTATATGATTCAATCCTAAAAAACATTACCCCACTTTCAGTAATAAATCTTGTAAACCAAGAGATTGAAACTATAAAGGCTGAAAAAAACTTGTTGCCTATTTCAGAATTTAATTCACTTATAAACAAAGAGATTAAAAATCAGCCAGCACCATTCATATATGAAAGAATGGGCGAAAAATACCGTCACTTTTTTATTGATGAATTTCAAGACACTTCAAAATTGCAGTGGGAAAATTTAATTCCGTTAATAGACAATGCCTTATCGCAACAATTGGAGCCAAGCTCTGGAAGTCTTTTATTGGTAGGCGATGCCAAACAATCCATCTACCGTTGGCGTGGCGGTTTGCCAGAACAATTTATGGATTTATACGGTGAAGACAATCCGTTTCAACGTGAAAAAGAATTACTTTCCTTAGACACAAATTACCGAAGTTGTGTAGAAATTGTAGCTTTCAATAACGAGTTTTTCACCTTTGTTTCATCCTATTTTGCGGATTCAGGTCACGTAAAATTATATCAGGACGGTAACAAGCAAGAAAAAAATGCCAAAAAAGATGGCTACGTAAAGTTTGAGTTTATAGAAGCAAAAAACAAAGCTGAAAAAAATGAAGCCTATTCAAATTTAGTTTTGGAAACAATTCAAAATGTAAAAAGTAATGGGTTTTCAGAAAGTGATGTTTGCATTTTAACACGCAGTAAAGCAGATGGAATAACATTAGGCACTTTTTTAATGGAGCAAGGTGTGCCTGTTATTTCTGCGGAAACACTTTTGCTGCAATCGTCTCCTTTGACGCAAATTTTGGTTTTGGCGTTGCAAGTTTGTCTGTATCCTAATAACGACGAGGCCAAAATAAATCTGCTAGATTTGCTTCACGATCATCTTTCAATTCAGGAACAAAAACATACTTTTTTCACAAAATTTCCGAACATTTCTGAAGTAAAATTCACAGAAAACTTGAAAGAATATGGAATAGATTTCGCATTTACAGAAATGCGCTCTGTTTCACTTTACGAAGCCTTTGAATATTGTATTGAAGGTTTTAAACTTGCAGATTCAGCAGATGCGTATCTCTTTGGGTTTATGAATTTAGTTTATGAATTTGAGCAAAAACCACAAGCCGATAAAATTTCGTTTTTAGACCATTGGGAAACAAAAAGAGAAAGCGCCTCCATTCCTGCCAGCGAAGGCACAAATGCGGTTCAGTTAATGACGATCCACAAAGCAAAGGGGCTTGAATTTCCAGTTGTTATTTTTCCGTTTGCAGATATTAAGCTACACTATGCTAAAGACGACAAATTATGGTATCCGCTAGAAGATGAAGATTTCAACTTTAAAGAAGCACAAATAAATTATAAAGGTGAAGTAGAAAATTACAGTGAAATTGGCAAAAAAATGTACAACGAGCATCGAAGCCAATTGGAGCTTGACAATATAAATTTGTTATATGTAACTTTAACGAGGGCAGTAGAAAAACTTTATGTTTTTTCTGAAATGCCTAGCGAACCAAAAGACGGCGTTCCTTCAACATATAACCATCTTTTTATGGAGTTTTTGAAACAAAAAGGAATGTGGAATGCTGACCAAATGATTTATGAATTTGGAAAAAATTTATCGAAAATTTCAAAAGAAAAAGAAATTATACTGCAAACCACACCTATATACTTATCCAGCAATCCAAAAAATCACGGACTTAAAATAGTAGCTTCAGAAGAAAATCTCATGGAAGAAGCTGAAGTGGCAATAGCTGCGGGAAATCTATTACACAACACCATGGCACAAATTTACACAGTAGCCGATGCTGAACGGGTTTTGATGGAATTGGAAGAACGCGCAATTATTCCGAAGAAAGAATTTGAAACTTTAAGTGAAACCGTTAATCAGATTATTAATCATCCAGAATTAAAAAAACTTTTTGAAGGCACAGATAAAGTTTATAATGAACGCAGTATAATTACCAAAGAAGGTTCGTTGATAAGACCAGATAGAATTAATATTACTCCCGAAAACGGTGGGACACTAATAGACTATAAAACAGGAATTCCTAAAGATTTTCACCCCGAACAATTAACGCAATATGGAAATGCGCTGCTAGATATGGGTTTTATGGTTTCAGAAAAAATACTTATCTATTGCAACGAAGACAAAATAGTTATAAATAAAGTTTAATTTTGAAACTTTAAAAACACATAAAATGTACGGAAAAATAAAAGAACACCTTCAAAACGAACTTGAAGAAATAAAAGACAACGGGCTTTATAAAAAAGAACGCATAATCATTTCGCCGCAAGATGCTGAAATAACGATTTCAACTGGTGAAAAGGTTTTAAATTTTTGCGCAAACAATTATTTAGGACTTTCCAACAATAAAGAAGTAATACAGGCTGCAAAAGATGCCATGGACACACACGGTTTTGGAATGTCGTCTGTCCGATTTATTTGCGGTACACAGGATATTCATAAAAAATTAGAGCAAGAAATAGCCAAATTTTATGACACCGAAGACACTATATTATATGCGGCAGCTTTTGACGCAAACGGTGGTGTTTTTGAGCCATTATTGGGGCCAGAAGATGCAATTATTTCAGATTCATTGAATCATGCTTCCATTATAGACGGAGTGCGACTTTGCAAAGCAGCACGCTATCGCTATGAAAACAGCAATATGGAAGACTTAGAAAAGCAATTAATTGACGCCAATGAAAAAGGAACGAGGTTCAAAATTATAGTTACCGATGGTGTATTTTCAATGGATGGATTGGTTGCCCCGCTTGATAAAATCTGCGATTTAGCAGATAAGTATGATGCAATGGTAATGATAGATGAGTGCCACGCAACAGGTTTTATAGGTAAAACTGGCCGAGGCACTTTAGAAGAAAAAGGCGTAATGGGCCGTATAGACATTATAACTGGAACATTAGGTAAAGCACTTGGAGGTGCAATGGGAGGTTACACAACAGGGAAAAAGGAGATTATAGAAATGTTGAGACAGCGTTCAAGGCCTTATTTATTTTCAAATTCATTAGCCCCAGCAATAGTGGGTGCATCTATTAAAGTGTTTGAAATGCTTTCAAAAGACACTTCATTGCGAGATAAACTTGAAGAAAACACAGCTTATTTCAAAAAAGGGATGAAAAAAGCAGGTTTTGATATTGTTGATGGAGATTCTGCAATTGTTCCTGTAATGCTTTATGATGCAAAGCTCTCACAACAAATGGCAGATATGCTATTAGAAGAAGGTATTTATGTGATAGGCTTCTTCTTCCCAGTAGTACCAAAGGGGAAAGCGAGAATTCGCGTACAACTTTCAGCTGCACATACAACGGAACATTTAGATAAAGCAATTAATGCCTTTATTAAGATTGGAAAAAAATTAGCCGTAATTTAAGGGCAAAACCTTTATTTACGTATCAATACCAACCTTTTTAGGAAAATTTTATTAGATTTGCTTTTGTTTATAATATTTAACAACTTACTTTTGCTATTAATTAACACTTAAAATTAAACAATCGAATATGAAACATCTTAACAGATTATTAGTTGTTGCCATTCTATTCTTAGGAGTAGGGGTAGCTAACGCGCAAGACGAAAACAATCCTTGGGCTGTTGAGGTTGGTACAAACGCTGTTGACGTTTACTCCGCCGGTCTCAATGAGAACCAAGTACTTGCCAATTCTCCAGGTATGAGAGGAGATATCTTTGACGAGTATTTTAACGCAAACGATCACTGGAATATCCTACCTTCAGTTTCAAGACTAGCTATCAGTAGATATATTGGTAGTGGTTTTGTATTTACTGCTGCTGGTTCTATTAACAGAATCGACAAGTTGGGAGATCTTCCAGCAAATGACCTAAGCTACTACGGTGCTGATGGTGAAATTAAGTACAGCTTCAGAAACATAATAAACGGTTCTGGTGGATGGTTTGATCCATCTTTAGGTATTGGTGGTGGTTACACTTGGGTAGATGATATCGGGTTTGGTACTGCTAACGCAATTGCTGGAGTTAAATTTTGGTTTAACGACAGCTTCGCTCTTAACCTACAATCTACTTACAAGCATGCATTTGAGGATGCTTACGGAATAACTCACTTCCAACACTCTGCGGGTATTATATTCCAATTTGGTGGAAAAGATACTGACGGTGACGGAATCTACGATAAAGATGACGAATGCCCTGAAACTCCAGGTTTAGCTGAATTTAACGGTTGTCCTGATACTGACGGTGACGGAATCGAAGATAGAAACGATGCTTGTCCTAACACTCCAGGTTTAGCTGAATTTAACGGTTGTCCTGATACTGATGGTGACGGTGTTCCTGATCCACAAGATGAATGTCCTACTGTTGCTGGTTTAGCTGCACTTAATGGATGTCCAGATGCTGATGGTGATGGTATCGCTGATAAAGATGATGCTTGTCCTAACGAAGCTGGCCCTAAAGCTAACAACGGTTGTCCTTACAAAGACAGAGATGGTGATGGTGTTCTTGATAAAGATGACCAATGTCCAGATGTTGCAGGTACTGTAGCTAACAAAGGTTGTCCAGAAGTTTCTGTAGTAATCATTAAGCAATTGAATGATTACTCTAAAACTATCTTATTTGATCTTGGAAAATCTTCTATCCGTGAAAAATCTTACGCTGTACTTCAAAACATTACAGATCTTATGAAAGAATATCCAAACGCAAAATTTGAAATTCAAGGTTACACAGATAGCCAAGGTAGCGATGCTAGTAACTTAAAACTTTCAGATGCTAGAGCAGCATCAGTAAAAGATTACCTTACTACTATTGGTGTGGACGGAAACAGATTAACATCTGTTGGTTACGGTGAGGCTAATCCTATTGCAACAAATGCTACTAAAGCAGGAAGACAAGAAAACAGACGTGTTGAAATTTCTTTAAAGAAATAATTATCAACCAATAAGTTTTCAATAAATATTTTTAAAACGCCTCCGATTTTCGGAGGCGTTTCTTATTTTTAGGCTATGGTAACATTCCTTCAAGAAACCCTAGCCGATTTAAAAAAAACCTTTCCACATATTTCTGAAATCACCATAATTCTACCTAGTAAAAGAGCAGGTGGATTTTTGATGAATCAATTGAAGAAAGAAACTTCAAAGACTCAATTCACACCAAGAATTTGTAGTATAGAAGAGTTTATACAAGAGCTATCCAATCTTAAATTAATAGATAATACCGAATTGCTTTTTAAAAGCTATGAGGCCTACCTAAATACATCTCAAATAAAAAACAAAGAAGATTTTGAAACCTATTCCACTTGGGCAACAACGCTGTTAAACGACTTTAATGAGATAGATAGATACCTTGTAGAGCCCAAACCATTCTTCAGCTATTTAGCCAGTATTAAAACCTTAGAACGCTGGGGAGTTAAAGAAGAGAAGACAGAACTTATCACCAACTATTTAGAATTTTGGGAAAGCCTACCTTTCTTTTATGAAAATATCCAACAACTATTATTAAGGGAAAACACCGCATACCAAGGAATGGCTTACAGAGAGGCAGCCTCCAATTTAGAACACTACATAAACGGTAATAGCACTAAAAAACATGTTTTTGTGGGCTTTAATGCCTTAAATACAGCCGAACAATACATAATACAAGGACTTTTAGAAACTGGAAACACAAAAATATATTGGGATACCGACCAAAGTTTTTATGAAGACACTAAACATAGCGCTTCCTATTTTATCAGAAAATATTTAAAGGAATGGAAATATTTTCAAAATGAAAAACCCAAATTCATTGCTGAAAATTTTGAGAAACCTAAAAACTTTCAGTTTGTTGAGGTTCAAAAAAATGTTGGTCAGGCAAAACATGTTGGTGAGATACTTTCAAACCTTTCTGAAGTAGAAATTAATAATACAGCCATTGTGCTTGGTGATGAAAACCTTTTGGTTCCACTACTTTATTCATTGCCCGAAAACATAAAGAACGTGAACGTTACAATGGGGGTTTCATTAAAAAACTTTCCAGCAATAGTATTTTTTGAAATGCTTTTTAAAATCCATATTCGGAATTCAGAAACCCTTTATTATAGAGACATTCTTTCAATTTTACAGCATCCTTTTGGTGTGCTTTTAGTACCTAACGGAAATAGTATTGTAAATAAACTTATTAAAGAAAATACTAGTTTTATTATGGTAGGTGAGCTAGAAAAAATTTCAGAAAGGGCAACAAATGGATTGCTAAAATTACTTTTTGAAAATTGGAAGCAAGACAGTAAAAAGGCTTTAGACGTTGTAATGACACTACTTGAATCACTTCAAACAAAACATAGTAATAGTACCGTAGAGCAAGTTGTTCTTAACCAATTGATCGAAGTTTTCAAAAAGATTGAAGCACTTAACCACAAATATTCATTTTTAAAATCCATAAGAAGCGTTCAGTTACTTTTTTCAGAATTGGTAGCCTTAACATCATTAGATTTTAAAGGGGATGCATACAATGGGCTGCAACTTATGGGTGTGCTAGAAACACGTGTACTCGATTTTGAAAACGTGATTATAACTTCAGTAAACGAAGGTGTTTTCCCTGCAGGAAAATCAAATACTTCCTATATAACGTATGATTTAAAGCAGGAATTCAAACTACCACAATACACCGAAAAAGACGCTATTTACACTTATCACTTCTACAGATTGTTACAACGAGCGAAGAACGTAACAATATTATATAACAATCATTCTGAAGGTATAAACACAGGTGAAAAGAGCCGTTTTATTAATCAATTAGAAATTGAAAAACATCCAAACCATAGTATTGAAAAACGAATTGTTTCGCCAAAAGTTCAATTAAAACCTTCTCCATTAAGGCAAATAGAAAAAACAGAAGCCGTTATGCAGCGGATACGTGAGATTGCAGGAAAAGGCTTTTCGCCTTCAGCATTAACAAGCTACATCCGCAATCCAATCGATTTTTATTTTCAGAAAATATTAAAGTTGAATGAATTTGAAGAAGTAGAAGAAAATATAGCGGCCAATACTTTGGGAACTATAGTTCACGACACCTTAGAAAAATTTTATCAACCTTTTGAAGCAAAAAAACTTTCAGTTGAGGATTTACTGAAGATGAAGACACAAATTCACGAAGAGGTTACACTTCAATTCAAAGAAACTTTTAAAGGGGGCGCAATTTCCAAAGGAAAAAACCTAATTACTTTTGAAGTTGCAAAACGCTATATTTCAAACTTTGTTGACACTGAAATAGCAGAAATTAAAGCTGGAAACACAATCAAAATTGTAAAGATTGAAACCAATTTAACGATGGAAATTCCTATTTTCGAACTCGATTTTCCCGTAAAAATACACGGAAAAGTTGATAGAGTTGATGAATATAACGGCCAACTCAGAATAATAGATTATAAAACAGGATCCGTAAAGCAAGGCGATGTAGAACTAATTGATTGGGAAGTACTAAAACAAGATTACAAATACAGCAAAGCTTTTCAGGTATTGACGTATGTGTTGATGATGAATAATGAAATACCAATACCTAATGCAGAAGCAGGAATTATTTCGTTTAAAAATTTAGGAAGTGGATTTCTAAAATTTGGAACAAAAACTTCGGCTTACAGTAAAAGAGATCAACAAATTACAACGGATACTTTGGATGCATTTACCGTTGAACTCAAAAAATTAATTATGGAAATTTGCGACTCAAACATTCCCTTCACCGAAAAAGAAATAGATTGATGATTATTAGAAAAAACCAGGTACTTACTTCAGAAAGTAACAAACCTATCCTCTACGATGTTTATTTTAAAGAAACTGAAAAACCTCAGCAAGTTGTAATTTTCTGTCACGGTTACAAAGGATTTAAGGATTGGGGTGCGTGGCATTTGGTTGCCGAAGCCTTTGCAAATGCAGGTTTATGTTTCATAAAATTCAATTTTTCGCATAATGGCGGAACTGTTTCCCAACCCAAAGATTTTCCAGATTTGGAGGCTTTTGCTGAAAATAATTTCAGTTTGGAGTTGGGTGATTTAGACCAAATTATGAATGAAGTTGAAAAAGGAAACGATAATCTTCCGAAGAAAACCTCAACCATTTCCATAATTGGTCATAGTCGTGGCGGAGGCATTGTTTTGATAAAAGCGAAAGAAGATAACCGAATAGACAAAGTGGTTACTTGGGCCAGTGTGTGCGATTTTAAGGCGAGATTTCAAGAAGGAACCCCAACTTTCCAAACTTGGGAAGAAACGGGTGTAACACACATTGAAAACGGCCGAACAAAACAAATGCTGCCGCATAACTTTCAGTTTTATAAAAACTTTAAAGAAAACGAAGAACGATTTACAATTAGTCGAGCCCTAAAAAATTTGAAAATTCCACAATTAATAATCCATGGTAGTGACGACCCAACGGTTTCAATAAAAGAAGCAAAAGCCATACAGTCATGGAATCCAAAAAGTAAGTTGTTAATTATTGACGATGCAGATCACATTTTTGGCGCAAACCACCCATGGGAAGAAACAATGATGCCTGTTGATCTAAAAAAAGTAGTTGAAGCAACAATAGATTTTCTGAAATAAAAAACCACCGCAAATGCAGTGGTTTTTGCAGTGGAGAATATCGGAGTCGAACCGATGACCTCTTGCCTGCCAGGCAAGCGCTCTAGCCAGCTGAGCTAATCCCCCAAAGATTAATTAGGTTGCGAAAATACTATTTTTTTCAATATACTTCATAAGTATAAAATAAATACTTCTGCTTTTAACTGAATACTGAAACTATTCTTGAACAGGAAGTACTAACAAAGGCTTACTAGTATAAAACTCCTTTTTCAAGATTTCATTTTTCTCCCAAAGTTTTTTAAAGAAACCACGTTTTCTGCGCACAACACAAAGCATATCGGGATGAAAATGCTGAAAATGTTCTATAACAGCTTGAAATGTTGTTGCTGCCTCCACTTGCGTGTATGAAGTTTGAAGTGCAGCCAAATTATCAGTTACCTCTTTCATTTCTGAAGTAGTTTCAGGAGTTTCAGGAGTTTCTACGTGAAGTATATGAACTTCTGCACCAAAATTTTTCTTAAATTGTCTTACACCTTCTAACAAGTCATCACTTGCAAAAGTTCCATTTTTAAAAGCCATCAACATCGTTTTGGGCAGCGTAAATTTTGCACCTTCAGGAACAACTAAAATTGGAATATTTGTCTGTTTAAGTAATTTTCCTGAAGTTTTTCCAAGATAAACTTCTACTTTTATAGAGTTACTTCGTGGCGGAAGCACCATTAAATCTATTGGTATTTGTTTATTAACACGAGCAATACCTTCCAAAATCTCACCTCTTAATGGGTGGGCAATTACTTCTACTCCTTTTTTATCGACTAATGAAAGTACTTCATCCAAACGGTTTTCAGAATCTTCCTTTAAAATGGTATTCACTTTTGAAAGTCCACCAACCTTTGATAGTTCTTGAAAAATAGAAACAACATAAACACTCCCTTGTATTTCTTTCGCTAAGTCTATGGCATACTGAAGGTTACTAGCCGAATTTTCCGAAGAGCCTACTGGCACTAATATATTTTTCATAATCTAAAGAATTGCTTTAATTTGGTGCAAAATTAAGTTTTATTATGATTCAAACTGCAAAACTTTCACAAATTGCCGAGATTCTTGCCATAACTAAAGCCTGTGGCGAAAAAATGGAGTTGGAAGGAATTTTTCAATGGAATGAAAATTATCCAAATTTTGAAGCATTTCAGAAAGACATAGCACGTAAAGAACTATATGTTTTTATTTCTGAAAATACTGTTTTGGGATGTATAGTAATTTCTACAAAAATGGATGAAGAATATAAAGCAGTAAAATGGCTTACAGAAACATCAAACCATTATTATATCCACCGGCTAGCTGTACATCCAGACCATCAAGGAAAAGGAATTGCCAGAAAGATGATGGATTTTGCAGAAAATATTAGTATTCAAAACAATATAGTATCTATTAGATTAGACACTTTTAGCAGAAATATTCGGAATAATAAATTCTATGAGGCCCGGAGTTATAAACGTCTGGGAAATATCTTTTTTCCAAAGCAAAGTGAGTTTCCATTTTACTGTTATGAGTTGCCATTAACTAAAAATAATGAGCCATCTTAACAATTACTATTTTGTAGCTTTGCGGCTTCCATGAGCATAACAAATATTTCCTTTAAACGTATACAACAACTTGCTATACCTGCAATAATTTCAGGAATTGCAGAGCCGGTACTTTCTGCAACAGACGCTGCCGTTGTAGGAAATATTGAAAATTTTGGAATAGAATCGCTCGCTGCCGTTGGTATTGTTGGAACATTTCTTTCAGCATTAATCTGGATTTTGGCACAAACTAGAAGTGCCATTTCTGCAATTGTTTCGCAAAATTTAGGAGCAGGAAAATTAAAAGATCTTCAAAATTTTCCTGCCCAAGCCATTTATTTCAATATAGTGTTGAGTATTATCGTACTATTTTCAACCTATTTTTTTGTTGAAGAAATTTTCAAACTACTCAATGCCAAAGGAATGATCCTTACTTTCAGTATAGATTATTACAACATTCGTGTTTGGGGATTTCCACTTACACTTTTCACTTTTGCCGTTTTCGGGTTGTTTCGTGGGCTTCAAAACACTTTTTGGCCTATGATCATTGCAGCCATTGGCGCAGGATTAAACATAGGTTTAGATTTTGCGTTGGTATATGGAATTGAAGGATACATCTTACCATTAGGAATTAAAGGCGCCGCGTGGGCAAGCCTTATTTCACAAGCGGTTATGGCAATTTTGGCCTTAATTTTTCTTCTGAAGAAAACAGATATTTCATTAAAACTCAAGTTTCCATTACACCCAGAAATTAAAAGACTTGTAATTATGAGTTTTAATTTATTTCTGCGTTCCGTAGCTTTAAATACGGCTTTAATACTTGCAACCCGCGAAGCTGCGGCTTTAGGAAAAGAATATATAGCAGCATACACCATAGCTTTCAATATTTGGATTTTTACAGCATTTTTTCTTGATGGTTATGGTGCTGCGGGCAACATTTTAGCAGGAAAACTACTTGGCGAAAGAAACTATAATTCGCTGTGGGAACTCACCAAAAAAGTAACCCTATATAATATAGTAGTTGCAACATTGTTAATAATAATTGGCATAGTACTTTATGAACCTCTGGGACTTCTATTCAACAAAGATGAAAAAGTGTTGTCTATTTTTTATAGCACGTTTTTCATGGTGCTAATTTGTTTGCCATTTAATGCCATGGCATTTACATTAGACTCTATTTTTAAAGGCTTGGGTGAAATGGGTTATTTAAGAAACGTGCTTTTAGGCGCAACCATATTCGGTTTCATACCAGTACTTTATTTTTCAATATATATGAGCTGGGGGTTAATAGGTATTTGGAGTGCACTAATTGTTTGGATAGCTTATCGAGCAATAGCGCTAATTATTAAATTTAGAAGAAAATACATTCCACTAATTAAAAAATAATACTTTTACTAAATACTAAATACTAAATACTAAAATATGGAATGGTTAGAACTTATAGATGGCCGAGGGCTTTTTTTGATATTAGCAATCATGGTAATTGCCGTTGTGATTTATCAGAGAATGAAAAAAAAATAAAGACAGTAATCCTGTTGAATTTTTAAAATGAAAACGTCATATGAAATCTTCAAAAAAAATTCTGTATTGCTGAAGGAAGCTTCAGTAAAGGAACTTATTTCTGAATATGAAAAAGTTTGCGCCGCCCATATAGATTTGAAGCAGATTTCCGAAATGAGCAAAGAGAAATACTTGCTGATTTTAGTGCGCGAAATTCGGGAAAGTATTTCAATGGAACTAAAACGCGATTTGGAAGCTGAACGTTTTAGCGAAAGTGAACGGGTAAACTTTAAAAGTGCTGTTGAAAATCTTCAAAATTATATAGCCAATTATTGTCGTGACCATAAAATATATCTGTAAACTTTTCTGAATTATCGTGTTTTAAGCCAACCCGTAATACTCATCCTTTCTGAGGCTTCTACAACTTTTACTTCATGTTCTAAAATTTGGCTTTCAAAAACAACTATTCTACCAGGAAGCGGTAAAATATCCAAATCTTCTTTTTCTTTATAAATAGTAAGTTCTCCGCCATTTTCAGCAAGCCAATTTAGTTTAGCCCCTAATAAGTTCGGAGTGTTCTTTTAGATTTCATAACACTACAT
>CAZFUX010000015.1:0-21540 GCA_964522085.1 uncultured Aequorivita sp. | reverse complement strand
TTTGAAAGGTAAACAAGTTGTCAACTTAACACAACAACCTTGTGAAACTTAACATGTAATACCTAAAGGTAGAACAGAAACTATTATGTTGAGTGATATTATTTCTGCCATAGACGGCGACTCTATGTATATGGGCTGTGCCCTTGGGTTTGACTCTTGCGATGCACTAAAGCCTTGCCCAATACACGATAAATTTGTTGATATTCGAGATAATTTAAGGCTAATGTTAGAAAACACCAGCCTTCATGAGTTATCAAATGGTATTGATGGCGGACCTTTATTTTTAAAGCGATAATTCTATGGAAAAGAAAAAACCAATAAAACGTCATAAAGCATTGCAACCGTTGAGTAGACAACATCACTTTGGATTGTTGTTTAGTTGGAAGCTTCGGAAAGGTTTCAGTAAAAACATTGAAACTGAACGTATGCAAGAGTATGCGAAATGGTTTTATGAACAGGAAATACAACCTCATTTTTATGATGAGGAAAAATATCTTTTCCCAATACTTGAGGAAGGCAATGAATTAATTGAACGCGCCTTGAAAGAACACAGACGATTAAAGCGACTTTTTAATGATATTAAAAATCCTGAAAAATCGCTGAATTGTTTGGAAGAGGAGTTAGATGCACACATTCGTTTTGAGGAACGAGTTCTTTTTAATGAAATCCAAAAAGTAGCTACAGAAGCCCAATTAGATAAAATTGAAGCAATCCACAACGGTATAGAAAAATCTCCTGATTATCACGATCCCTTTTGGGAATAGAACCTCATTATTAAACCCTATTGTATATTGATAATGAGTTAGTTGTGTATTGATATTAATTTATGATAAAATTGTCATTATATGATTTAGGTCATATTTAATCCATTTTTTTCTATTGAAATTTGCATCATTATTATTCATTAAAAGTTTAAAAATCATGACAACACTTCAAGAACGTACCGTAGCCGATGTGGTTACCGAAAACATAAAAGCAGCACATATCTTCAAAAAACACGGCATAGACTTTTGCTGTGGCGGAGGCATCAGCATTAAAAGAGCTTGCGAGAAGGCGAAAATAGATCCTTCAATTTTAGAAACAGAATTACTGAATTTGGATACTGTAAAGGATCGTGCTTCAGATTATAACAGTTGGAAACTCGATTTTTTAATAGACCATATTAGTAACGTGCACCACGGTTATGTAGAAGAAAGCAGCCCTTTATTGCTTCAGTATTCACAGAGAGTAAACCACGTTCATGGACATCATTATACTGAACTTGCCGAAATTGAAGCTTTGGTTAAGCAAGTGGTTCAAGAATTGGCAGCCCATATGAAAAAAGAAGAATTGATTCTTTTCCCGTTCATCAAAAAACTCGTTACAGCTGAACGCGAAGGCAGTGAAGTTCCTGCAATCCATTTTGGCACCGTTGAAAATCCAATAAAGATGATGGAAGCCGAACACGAAGAAGCCGGCGAAATTTTACGCAAAATTGCTGAATTGAGTAACAATTATAACCCACCACAGGGTGCATGTAATACCTATCGTGCATTTTACGCAAAGCTGGAAGAGTTTGAGCAAGATTTGCACCAACACGTGCATTTGGAAAACAATATCCTTTTTCCAAAAGCTATGGTTTTAGAAAAGAACTTAAGAAAAAATTAAACAATATTATTTTCTGTCCCCTTATTTTTGATTGACCATTTGGTTTTTATAACAGTTCGGTAGAATGACAATTTTGAATGTTTATTGCTAAACTCCGAACTGTTTTTTTAGTTTTACCGCTTGATGGATTTAAGAAAACATATTGGCATTGCCTTAGCCTATTTTTTAGTTGTGGCTTTGATGGGAGTTTTACTGAGATTTTTCTTCGTAATACCCATTTCGCTGAATTATAAATTTATCCTGCACGCACATTCCCATACTGCTTTACTTGGCTGGGTTTATTTGGGGTTAGCAACTTTAATTTATAAAATTTTTCTTACCGAAGCACAAAAACCAAAACTGTATAAACGCATTTTTATATTCACAAATGTTTGCATTTTAGGAATGTTATTTACGTTTCCTTTTCAGGGTTATGCGCTGTTTTCTATTATTTTTTCAACGCTTTTTTTGTTTGCCAGTTATTGGTTTGCATGGTTTGCGATGAAGCATATTCCGAGCCATTTCAAAAACCGTTTTTCATGGAAACTTATTAAAACTTCGTTTTGGTATTTGATTCTTTCAAGCATTGGTCCATGGGCTATTGGTGGTGTAATAGCAGTCTTAGGACCGGAATCTATTTGGTATAAAACCTCCATTTATTTCTACCTCCATTTTCAGTATAACGGTTGGTTTATTTTGGCACTTTTGGGTGTTCTGTTTTATATTTTTGAAGAAAAAGAAATTCAATTTAAGCCTAAAAAACTGAAATCATTTTTTATTCTTTTGAATTTTGGACTACTGCTTACTGTATTCCTGTCAGTGCTTTGGTCTAAGCCACCCGTAGTTTTTTATATCCTCGGTTTAGTTGGCGCAGTAGCGCAAGGGTTGGCTTTTTATGAACTTTACTTGATGCTGAAAAATCATTTTCCAATTTTAAAAGAATCATTTTTTTCACGCTCTTTTTTTCTTCTTAAAATAGCTGGAAGCTTACTTATCCTAAAATTAATGATGCAACTTTTTTCAGCATTTCCTTATGTTGCAAACCTTGCTTATCAACAGAAAGATTTCGTAATCGGTTATCTGCACTTGGTTTTCCTCGGAATTGTAATCACAGTCATGCTCACGTTTTTAAAATATTTTGAATTGCTTCGTCTCCCAAAAAGTTTTGTAAACCTCTTTCTACTGGCTTTTGTTACTACCGAAGCCCTTATTTTCTACAAAGCCATTGCCTTCTGGCTCGGCTTTCCATTTTTTCAACATTATTACTTATGCTTGGCCGTTTTGAGTTGCTTATTCCCCGTTGCAGTTGGAATACTGGTTTTTAGAAATTTCAAAATCGTAAATCAAAACTGACGATTGTCATTTTTTTATACCTCCATTTTTCCAACCTTTGCAACAAGTATAATGAGCAAATTTTAGATAGATGGTAAACTGTTTTCACTGTGGTGACGCGTGTTTGGACGTTAAAATTAAGCACGAGGAAAAATCCTTCTGCTGCCACGGTTGCAAAACGGTTTTTGAAATTCTGCATGACAACGATCTAAGTTATTATTACGATCTCGAAAAAACGCCAGGTATTTCTCCAAATGAAATTGTAGGCAAATATGACTTTCTTAACAACGAAACCATCGTTGAAAAACTACTTGAATTTAACGACGGCAGCACTCAGGTTATTTCCTTTTTAATTCCATCAATCCATTGCAGCAGTTGCATTTGGATACTTGAAAACCTTAACAAACTCAATCCCGCTGTAAAATCTTCACAAGTAAATTTTCCTGAAAAAACGGTGCGAATTACTTTTAATGCCGAAGAAAATTCACTAAAAAACCTCGTCATCCTTTTAAGCCGAATTGGTTACGAACCCTACATTTCATTAGATGATTCCGATAAAAAAGAAAAACACATAAACCGAAGTCTCACTTATAAATTGGGTATCGCGGGCTTTGCCTTTGGAAATGTAATGTTCCTTTCCTTCCCAGAATATTTTGAACATTCCGAATTTTGGCTGGATCAGTTCAAACCTTTTTTCCGTTGGATGATGTTTGCATTCTCACTACCAGTAGTCTTTTATTCTGCAAGTGGTTATTTCACTTCAGCTTATAAAGGGCTGCGTTCTAAAATTCTGAATATAGACGCTCCCATTGCATTAGGCGTTTCGGTACTTTTTATACGAAGTACGATGGATATTGTTATGGATTGGGGCACGGGATTTTTTGACAGTCTTACGGGTTTGGTCTTCTTTTTATTGATAGGAAAATTTTTTCAGCAGAAAACCTATAGTTATCTATCTTTTGAGCGTGATTATAAATCATATTTTCCGATAGCCGTTACACGACTTTTCAAAAATAATGAAGGAAAAATGGTTGAAGAGCAAGCCGAAGTTTATAAAGTAGAAAAAGGCGATCGATTGTTAATTAGAAACAACGAAATAATTCCTGTAGATGCAATTTTAATTAAAGGAAACGCCCTAATAGACTACAGTTTCGTTACTGGTGAAGCAGAACCAATTACCAAACAAAGCGGCGATAAACTTTTCGCAGGAGGAAAACAACAAGCTGGAATTCTAGAAGTTGAAGTTTTAAAACCTGTCGCGCAAAGCTATTTAACGCAACTTTGGAGCAACGACGTTTTCAGCAAAGATAAAACGGGAGTTTTTGAAAATATAACCGATAGCATTAGCAAACGCTTTACGGTCGTCTTACTTTTCATATCCTTTATTGCTACAATTTTTTGGTTGGTGGTTGACCCTTCAAAAGCGTTTAATGTGTTCACTTCGGTATTGATTGTTGCTTGTCCGTGCGCCATTGCGTTAGCGGCACCCTTCGCTTTAGGAAATGTGCTGCGTATCTTCGGAAGAGAAAAATTATACTTAAAAGAAGCTTCAGTAATCGAGCAAATGGCGAAGGTGGACACCGTAGTTTTCGATAAAACAGGAACGTTAACAACCAATCAAAAAAACCTGATTACATATGAAGGTGTTGCGCTCACTATCGAAGAAAAACAATTGTTAACTAGTACGTTGCGTGCTTCCAGCCATCCGCTGAGTCGCTCACTTTATAGTATTTTAGATAAAAACGACATTCAAACTTTAGATGATTTTGAAGAAGAAGTAGGGAAGGGGATTTCTGCAACTTTCAATGATAATTCCATAAAAGTTGGCTCGTATGAATTTGTTGGGTTTTATGATGAAATGACTCAGGAAGTAAAAAACAAAACCACCGTTCACATCAGTACCAATCAAATTTACAAGGGTTGCTATATTTTCAATAGTGAATACAGAAAAGGCGTTGCCGATATTTTTGAACAATTAGGAAATGATAATGAGGTAGTCGTTCTTTCGGGCGATAACGAAGGCGAACGCGAAAGGCTGGAAACGCTGCTTCCTAAAGGCACAAAGCTATACTTCAACCAAAAGCCAGACGACAAACTCAATTTTATAAAAATGCTTCAACAAAACGGAAAACAAGTATTGATGATAGGCGATGGGCTTAATGATGCTGGGGCCTTAAAGCAGAGTAATGTAGGTTTTGTAATTTCAGAGAATACAAACGTTTTTTCACCTGCTTGCGATGGTATTTTAGATGCTTCACAATTTAACAAAATTGCTGATTATTTGAACTTTTCAAAAAAAGGAGTTAATGTTATAAAATGGGCATTTCTCTTCTCATTATTTTACAATTTAATAGGACTTGCATTTGCAGTTACAGGGCATTTACGTCCAGTTGTAGCAGCAATATTAATGCCTTTAAGTTCAATTAGTATTGTTATATTTACAACAATAGCCACTCAATATATTGGGAAGAAATTAAGAATGAATATAAATAACAAAAATTGATAATTATCATATTACTGAAACCATGTTAGTAATATTTTTGGAAATATTTTTCAGGTATGAACATAATTTACATGTTGTTAGCAATCAGTGTTTGTGTTGCGCTTATCTTTTTTGTACTGTTTATAGTTTCAGTAAAAAAAGGGCAGTATGATGATACCTATACGCCTTCGGTACGTATGCTTTTTGATGATGAACTAGTAAAGGACGATACTTCACAAAACAATAAAACTTCAAAGAAACAATTAACCAATCCGAAAACCAAGCCTGCACATCGACTTCGCTCAGCAACCACCGACGTGCAGGAATAAATCAACGAACACTATGCAAACAGAACAGTTTTATTACGACAATCAGATTGTCAAAAAATTCGTTAACGCTACTATCTTTTGGGGGATTATAGGTATGAGCGTAGGGCTACTTCTAGCCTTCTTATTTCTTTTCCCAAATTTGACTGATGGTATTTCGTGGCTAAGTTTTGGTCGTCTGCGACCGCTGCACACCAATGCCGTTATTTTCGCTTTTGTGGGTAATGCAATTTTTGCGGGAGTTTATTATTCTTCCCAACGTTTGCTTAAAGCACGTATGTGGAGCGATTTTTTGAGTAACCTTAACTTCTGGGGTTGGCAGGCTATTATAGTTGGTGCTGCGATTACACTCCCGTTGGGTTATTCAACTTCAAAGGAATACGCCGAGCTGGAGTGGCCTTTTGATGTTGCTATAGCAGTAATTTGGGTAGCTTTTGGTATCAACTTGATTATGACGATGATAAAAAGGCGCCAACGCCACCTATACGTTGCGCTTTGGTTCTATTTAGCAACTTGGGTAACTGTTGCAGTTTTGCATATTGTAAATAGTATGGCTATTCCTGTAACCTTCTTGAAGAGCTATTCAATGTATGCTGGTGTGCAGGATGCCCTAGTACAATGGTGGTATGGACATAATGCAGTTGCATTTTTCTTAACAACGCCTTTCCTTGGTTTGATGTACTATTTTGTGCCAAAAGCCGCCAACCGACCAGTATATTCCTACAAACTTTCTATTGTTCACTTTTGGTCATTGATCTTCATTTATATTTGGGCAGGACCTCACCATTTATTATATACTGCGCTTCCAGAATGGGCGCAAAACTTAGGAGTTGCTTTTTCCATAATGCTTCTGGCTCCATCTTGGGGAGGTATGATTAACGGTCTTTTAACCCTACGTGGCGCTTGGGATAAAGTACGTGTAGATCCAGTATTAAAATTTATGGTTGTGGCTATTACTGGTTACGGAATGGCAACTTTTGAAGGGCCAATGCTTTCACTTAAAAACGTAAATGCTATTGCACACTTTAGCGATTGGATTATTGCACACGTGCACGTTGGCGCCCTTGCTTGGAACGGTTTCTTGGCCTTTGGTATGATTTATTGGTTGGTGCCGCGTCTTTTCAAAACAAAATTGTATTCTACTACATTAGCAAATGCACATTTCTGGATAGGCATCTTGGGTATTATAATGTATGCTTTGCCAATGTATGTCGCAGGGTTTATGCAAGCTTCTATGTGGAACCAATTTAACCCAGATGGTACACTTACTTACGGAAATTTTCTAGAAACCGTAACCCAGATTATGCCAATGTACTGGATGCGTGCCATTGGTGGAACCCTTTACATAACGGGAGCTTTTATTTTACTTTACAACATTGTAATGACGGCAAGAAGAGGCAGTAAAGTTACTGATGAATTAGCCGAAGCCGCACCACTTACGCCAGTAACAAAAAGACAAACTTCAGGTGAAGGCTGGCACACTTGGTTGGAGCGTCGTCCTGTTAAATTAACAATTTACGCTACTATAGCTATTTTAATTGGTGGGATGGTACAGATTATACCGTCGTTGATGGTTGATGATTATGTGCCTAAAATCTCCAGCGTGAAACCTTATACGCCTTTGGAATTAGAAGGTCGTGATATATATATCCGTGAAGGTTGTGTAGGCTGTCACTCGCAAATGATTCGTCCTTTTAGAAGTGAAGTAGAACGTTACGGTGAATATTCAAAATCAGGCGAATATGTTTACGACCATCCATTTTTATGGGGAAGTAAACGTACAGGGCCAGACTTGCATCGAATAGGTGGGAAGTATTCAGACAACTGGCATTTAAACCACATGTACGATCCGCAGAGTACTTCTTCCGGTTCTATTATGCCTTCTTATAAATGGTTGATAAATTCAGAATTAGATAAATCTGATACCGAAGCAAAAATGAGAGCTTTGGTTACTCTAGGTGTTCCATATACTGAAGAAGAAATTGCAAATGCCCAGCAGTTTATGGACGAACAGGGAACCAAAATTGAAAAGAACCTTTACAGCGACCCCGATTTTGTGACTACCTATGAATCCAGCAAAAAATACGCTCAAGAAAACGGTGAAGATTTTATTGAAATGAAAAACCGTGAAATAGTAGCAGTAATTGCCTATTTGCAGCGTTTAGGAACAGATATTAAAGTACAAACTGCCGATGCTCCTCCGGCCAAAAACGAATAGTTATGTTGAAATTTATAAAAGGAAACCTCGAGAACATAGATAATGTTCAAATATATCCAATGATTTCACTTTTGATATTCTTCATATTTTTTGTGGTGCTTTTTTATTGGGTAATCACGGCGAAGAAAAAATACATAGACGAAGTGAGCAATATTCCTTTAGAAATGGACGAAAATAATCAAGACCAAACTAACAACCAAATCGAAGAAACACTATGAAAACTACAGCCTCATATTTAAGAGTAATCGGCTTTATGATTCTCGCTTTTTTTCTGCTAGAACTAATTGTAGATTCTGGTGAGGATTGGGCAATAGTAAAATACCCAATCATTTGGGCAGTCTTGGGAATGGTGTTTTTCTTCGCCATTGCTTTAGAGATAATCGTTGCGGCATTGCAACGTATTCTTTTTTCAGGTTTAAATAAAGAAGCAAAAGCACGTTACATCGTAACCGAAAAGCAACGCGAGGAGAACCGTTTTGGCTGGACAAAAAGAAAATATAAAGAAATGCTTGGTGCCAAACCTATAGCAAAAGAGCAGGAAATTGTATTAGACCATAATTACGACGGCATTCGTGAGCTGGATAACACACTGCCGCCATGGTGGGTGTATATGTTTTATGCAACAATAATTTTTGCTGTGGTTTATTTGGTGCGTTATGAAATTTTTGATGGCACAAACCAAATAGAAGAATATGAAATAGAAGTAGCCCAAGCAAAAGTGGAAGTTGCAGAATTCAAGAAAAATAACAAAGATTTAATAGATGCAGAAACGGTAGAACAATTAACGGAAGCGTCTGATCTTGCTGCTGGAAAAACTATTTTCACTGAAAACTGTGTTGCTTGCCACAAGGATAGCGGTGGTGGAGGAATTGGCCCCAACCTAACAGACGACAATTGGATTTTGGGTGGTGGTATAAAAAATATCTTTCATACAGTAAGTGAAGGAGGTCGTGCTGGAAAAGGGATGATTGCTTGGAAAACAGATTTAAAACCAAGCGAAATGGCACAAGTAGCAAGTTATGTTATGACGCTTCACGGAACAAATCCTACGGATGGAAAACCACCCGAAGGAGACATTTGGACAGACGGAAATGCAGATGGAGCTACTATTGAGGCAAAAGTAATTGACTCAACTAGTGTTGATATTAAATTAACTGATGAGCCTGTTGTAGAAGACCTACAGTAGGAGGTTAAGTAATATTTATATTTTATTAAAAGCTCACATATCAATTTTAACATCTAAAGCTTACAAAATTGGAAATTCCAGAAGAAAGCGAAAGTTTCAGAGATAGTATTGGAACAATAAACAAAGAAGGTAAAAGAGCTTGGGTTTTCCCTAAAAAACCTTCTGGAAAATTTTATGAATACAGAAAGTATGTAAGTTATATATTACTCACTTTCTTCGTCGTAGCACCATTTGTAAAAATTAACGGAAATCAATTTTTACTGTTTAATGTACTGGAGCGTCGTTTCAATATATATGGAGCTCCTTTCTGGCCACAGGATTTTTACCTGTTCGTTATTATTATGATTATTGGCGTGGTCTTTATCATCTTTTTTACAGCAGCTTTCGGAAGAATTTTTTGTGGATGGATCTGCCCGCAGACCATTTTTTTGGAAATGGTTTTCCGTAGAATTGAATACTGGATTGACGGAGACAGAGGAACACAAATACGCTTGGATAAACAGAAATGGGATTCCGAAAAAATAAGGAAACGAGTCCTGAAATGGATCATTTTCTTTATAATTTCTTTTTTGATAGCTAATGTTTTCTTAGCTTATTTTATAGGTAGCGACCGTTTAATTCAATATGTTTTTGAAGGACCATTAAATCATATTAACACATTAATATCACTATTTATATTTACAGGAGTTTTCTACTTTATTTTTGCTTGGTTTCGTGAGCAGGTTTGTATTATAGCCTGCCCTTATGGAAGATTGCAAGGTGTACTGTTAGATAATAAATCAATTATTGTGGCTTACGACCATAAGCGTGGCGAAAAAGAAGAAGGCCGTGCAAAATTTAAAAAAAATGAAGATCGCGAAGCTTCTGGAAAAGGAGATTGTATTGACTGTTTTCAATGTGTAAACGTATGCCCAACTGGAATTGACATTCGTAACGGTACACAATTGGAGTGTGTTAACTGCACAGCTTGTATTGATGAGTGCGATAGCATTATGGTAGCTGTCAACCTTCCTAAAGGATTAATTCGCTATGCAAGTGAAGAAAATATTGAGAAAAAAGTACCCTTTAAATTCACGCCCAGACTGAAAGGTTACGTTGCAGTTTTGGTTATTTTGATTGGTGTACTTACAGGAATGTTATTTTTAAGAAGCGATGTGGAAGCAAATATACTTCGTCTTCCTGGTCAACTTTATGAGCATAAAGACAACAATATAATTAGTAATGTTTTCACCTATAAATTATTGAACAAAACCATAAAGAATATTGAAAATATTCACTTTAAACTGAAATCTCCGAAGGGAACAATACATAGTGTAAAACAAGGCGAAATAGTAGTGCCTGCACAAGATTTGACACAAGGAACACTCTTTATTGAAATAAATAATGCTGCCCTAAGCGGCGATAAAAATCGAGCTGTGATTGAAGTATATAGTGGTGAAGATTTAATTGAAACCACAAGCGTTACCTTCCTTGGGCCGAGAAATTATAATTAATAAACCTGAAACAAATTAAACTATGAAAATAAATTGGGGAACAGGATTGGCGATTGTGATGGTTCTTTTTATAGCGTTCATCATGTATTTTGTTATAAAAATAAGCACCGACAAAAAGTATGATTATGATTTGGTGACCGAAGAGTATTATAAAAGAGAAATGGTCTATCAAAAGGAAATTAATGATGAAGAAAATTCAAATTCATTAAGCGGAAGTATTACAGGTGAAAAAATTGCGGAAGGTTGGATGCTCACATTTCCTGAAAATATTGATTATACAAAGATAGAGGGCACCGTGCTTCTTTACAGACCGTCCAACAAACAACTGGATTTTGAATTACCGTTGAAGCTTTCAAGCCCCAATTTACTTATACCCGACGAACGTTTGGTAGCAGGTCGCTGGAACACGATTGTGCAATGGAGCTATGAAGGAAAGGATTATTTGTATAAAAATGAAATTGTTTATTGAGTTGTGAGTTCATAAGTTAACTGAAAATTGAATGTTGTATACCGCTCTCATATTTGGATTATTAGGAAGTTTCCACTGCGTGGGAATGTGCGGGCCTATTGCGTTTTTATTGCCGGTTGATAGAACCAACAATTTTAAAAAACTGGGGCAGATTTTTCTGTATCATTTTGGAAGAATTCTAGCATATAGTATACTCGGGTTAGTTTTTGGGTTAGTAGGAAAAAGCCTGAATCTTTTCGGATTTCAACAGCAGCTTACAATATTGATTGGTGTTTTGATGCTCGCCGTAATTTTTATTCCACAGCAAATTTTCAACAAATACAATTTTTCAAAACCGATATACAAAATCATTTCAAAAGTAAAATTTGCCTTGGGAAAGGAACTGAAAAAGAAAACCCCAGATACTTTTTTAACCATTGGGTTTTTAAATGGTTTTCTTCCGTGCGGCTTGGTTTATATGGCTATTTTTGGGGCGATAGCTTCGGGCAATGCGTTTCAGGGTAGTTTGTATATGGCTGTTTTTGGCCTGGGTACAATACCCTTAATAACGTCTGCTATTTATCTAGGAAATTTTTTAAACGGGCAGTTGCGTCAGCGTATTCGTCGTGCTATTCCAGTTTTTGTAGTTATAATAGGTTGCTTGTTTATAATTAGAGGTTTGGGATTGGGCATTCCATATATTTCACCAAAACCAATGACAGAAACCGTGGACGCTAATTATAACTGCGAAACGACGATTTCAGAAAACGAATCAATCAATAACTTTTAAATATTATACCATGACAAATTCAATTTTACCACTGGCTAATTGGGGAATGGGAATCGCAATCATAATTTTCTTTGCCGTTCTATGTGTTGTAATGACTGCAATGGTTCTCTACTTTGTATTTAACGGAAAAAAGAAGGGTGGTGAAGACTTAACTTCTTTAGGAAAATAAAAATAATAATTTTAGAAATAGACGGCAGAGTTGAGTTGAAGAGTTTAGTTTTTCTACCGACTACCGACTACCGACTACCGACTACCGACTACCGACTACCGACTACCGACTACCATCTATTTAGCCAAATTAATAATGGCCTGAACCGTTTCTTTGTTGTCCACACCAAGACCTTCTTGTTGATGAGCCAATTCGCCACCTTGATCAAAAATGCTTATGATGTTTGAATGCGAAAAATCTATAGGCGAAATTTCTTTGTAATTTACAGCCAGTACGGCAGCAAACTCTCTTGTATCATCTTCGGTACCGCGCAAGAAGAGCCATTTATCATCTTCCATTTGGTTTTCTTTGGCGAAAGCAGTTAATCTTTCTGGAGTATCTACCGTTGGGTCTATGCTTACAAAAACATATTGCACATTGTCTTTTATATTTTCAGGAATTTGCTTTTCAATATTTCTCATATCTGCAACCAACCGTGGGCAAGCAGCCTTACAAGAAGTATAGATCATGACCATAGCCAAAACTTTTCCTTTTAATTCTTTTAGCTCTATTTCATTACCATCCTGAGTGGTCCATTGAGAGGGAAGGTTGTAAATGGACATATCTGAAATTTTATCACTTTCTGTGTTTTCCAGAGTATTTGTTTCAGTCGTTTCTGAACCTTGTTTTGGAGTATTATTACAAGAAATGGCAACCAGTGAAACTGCAACAAAAATATATTTAAGTTTATTTATCATATCATTTTTTAATTTTCTATATCCTTTGCACATCTAAAGCCTAGATTTTGAGAGCTATAGCGTGCTTTCATACTTCCGCGGAATGCATAGCGCATAAAGGCGGCATAATTCATTAAATCTGTTGCACCGATGGCGGCACTTCCGCAGAAAAGATTAGAGTCTTTGTCCACATCTTTTCGCGATTCGCCGGAAATTAGAACCGAATTGAAATCTAAGGTCCATTCCCAAACTAAACCGTGTAGATCGTAAATTCCCCAATAATTTTTGAAAGTAGAACCAACTGGCTGGCTATAGGTTTTTGGAGTTTCGTGCCAACCTAAAATGTATTGATTGTACGATTCAATTTTCCTAGCATCTGGCACCTCTTCATTTGCCATAGCTGCATATTCCCATTCATCCATAGTAGGCAAGCGCTTACCTTGACACTCGCAATATTTTTTGGCTGCAAACCAGGATACATTGTTTACTGGAGCATCGGGAAGACCGGTAAAACTATCATCGTTTTTCCATTTTGATAAATAGCTTTTATCTGCAAACAAACTTTTAATACTACTTTTTTTCCACTGTGGATTTGCTTTAACAAATTGCAGATATTCCTTATTTGTTACTGGATATGCGTCCATTAAAAATGGATCGATTTTTACAGTTTTATCTTTAGCGCCATATAACGGTATATAAACACCGCCCTCCACTGTCGCCATATTATTGTTTTGGGCTGTAACCTCACAAAACAAAAGTGAACAAACTAAGAAAAGGGCGATGTTATATAATTTCATTTTAAATGCTGTTTCTATTTATTTCTTACTGCATTAACCATTTCTTGCGTAACTTCTTTTTTAGAGTTGCCCCAACTGTTGTAAACGTATGTAAGTACGCTGGAAACGTCTTCATCACTAAGTGCCTGAGCAGTCATTACACTGTTATATTTTTTACCGTTTACGGTTATTTTACCAGTTTTTCCGTGTAAAACAATATCTATAGCACGGTTAATATCAGCATTTAAGTAGTCTGACTTTGCCAAAGGAGGGAAAGCACCCTCAATACCTTGTCCGTTTGCTTGGTGACAAGCAACACAAGTGGCCATATATTTATCTTTTCCGAATTTCATTTGTTCTTCAAAGCTCAAAGTTTTTGCTTCTACTTTTTCCTTTTTAATATTTCCAGTTGGCATAGATTGGATTACACCACCTTCAGGAAGATAGATCCCATCCCGAATTTCTCCTGAATAGATTGCTTTGTTTTCTTCGCCTTCTACTTTCAGCATAGCCAAAGCGCCTTTGTTGAAAGCTCTAAAAATTGAGTGATCAACAATTATAAAAGTTCCAGGAACATCCACACGGAATTCTACAATTGCGGCACCCCCAGCAGGTATGAGAGTCGTTTGAACATTTTCGTTAATCAATTCTCCTCCTTCAACGTGAACTTTGTCGAATATCTCTCCAATTACGTGAAAAGAAGAAACCAAGTTTGGCCCACCATTACCTACAAAGAGACGTACTTTTTCGCCCACTTTTGCGGTTATGGCATTGTCGCCTGTCATAGCTCCAACGCTTCCGTTAAAGACTACATAGTCTGCATTTTCATTTATAGCTTTCTGCATATCAAACGCTTGCATGCCACGCTCACCATATTTACCTTCGGTGTAGAAATCACCTTGCATAATGTAATATTCTTTATCTACAGGCTCTAAGCCACCTTCTGGTTCCACCAAAATAAGACCATACATTCCGTTGGCAATATGCATCCCTACTGGCGCAGTAGCACAGTGGTAAACATATAAACCGGGATTAAGCACTTTAAAAGAAAACACTTTTTCGTGACCTGGAGCAACAAACGAAGATGTTGCGCCACCACCTGGACCATTCACTGCGTGAAGGTCAATGTTGTGCGGTAGTTTATTATCTGGGTGATTTTTAAGGTGGAATTCTACTTCGTCACCAACGCGGGTTCTTATAAAACTTCCGGGAACGGTTCCACCAAAAGTCCAATAAACATATTTCACACCATCGGTCATTTCACCTTCGCGCTCTTGGATTTCTAGATCAACGATTAATTTCTTCGCCATACGTTTTCCAACAGGGGTTGGTACATTAGGGGGCGAGGTAAGCTCTGCTATCATTTCTTGGTTTACAGGAATGTCTACCGTGTCTTTATGTTTTTTGTCTGATTGATCATTTACACAGCCAGAAAGAAATGCCACTGTACCTAGGCCGAGCAGCATTTTTGTAACATTGTTTTTTTTGAAGATTGATTTCATAGGTTGGTTTTTAGAGTTTGGTTGGTTTTATTATTTATTGTTTTCGATTTCTGGTTTTTGCCAAGTGAATAAAATGGGATCAATGGTAATCATTGCCCATCCCCAATTATTGGTGTTGCCATCAAAATTGTTTTTTATAATTTCAATGCCTTCTGAAGCGAAAAATTGCGAGTATCCCGCTTGTAAGCTTACAAATTCGCTCAATCTGTGTGAAGTTACTAAATCTATTTCAAAACCTAAGTTTTTTGAAGCCCCTTCGTCTATTTTAGCCGCAGCCAAAAATTGATGAAGTGCCAGATTGATGTTCGATTTTTTATTAAAAGAATATTTTATGTTCCCGAATAAATCCACTAATCCTACATTATTAATATGGTTACCAACATAAAAGTAATCCATAAATCCATTGAATTTATGATTAGTTCCATAAAGTGGATTGAAGGCTTTATTTTTTCCGTTTGAAGGTGCACCGTAATCGTTACCACTTTGTAATTCGCCGCCTAAACCAATAGTAAGATTTTCCATTGCGGAATAATTGGCTTCTAAAGAAAGTAGATAGGCATTCAAATCATTATCGGCAACATCTTTCCCTAATTGATAATATAGGTTTGAAGCAAAATTGAATTTATCCACTTTAGCTTTTAAATGAATTCCAGCGGTTTGACTGTAACGAGTTTCATTTTTAGCGTCATCTAATTCATCAATATATTGAAGACCGTTGTTTAAAAACAAAAAACTTGCCGATAGCTTTTCCCAATCCTTGTGAAGCCATACATATTGAAGACTTTTATAGGTGTTGGTGGTAAGTATGTTTTCTATTAATGCTTCTTTATCTTGATTGTAAGCCGCACCAAAGTGCAACTTCATAAAAGCGGGTTCATATTTTAAAATAGCAGCATCGTGGCTTCTGCCTTGTTGCGCCCATCCCACATTACCAAAGAAACGCTGGTCGTCGTAAACAATTTCCTGACGGCCAATTTTTAGTGAAAGGTCTGTAACCAACAAAACATCTGCCCAAGCTTGGTGGAGCGAAAATCCGTTTTCATCTGCAACATTAAGTTGTGGTACATCGCCCCAAACCCGCACATCCTGTGGACTTAAATAGAAATGAAGTTTTTCGGTTTTATATCCAAAATTCAATCTTGTGCGTTGTGAAACAAATGTTGCCGGATCTGCATCATTTGGGAAAAGTGTTTTGTAACCGTGCCGAAATTCAAACCGCGGGCGAAGTTCTGCATCCACAGTAAATTGTGAATAGGTTTGGGTTATACTAAAAAATAGAATTATGAATAAAACGTTTTTTAAGAAATTCATTGAAGTTGATTTTTAATTTCCGATACAAATGTCATAATATAAATTTGTTGAAAATATGACTATTATCAGTAAATAAAAAAAAGTGTTAGAATTTATAATTGGGAGCTTAAACCGTCATCGAAAAAAGTTGTGTTTCTGGCTTGCTTCGTTGTAAAAGCACATCAAAAGCCATGCACACATTGCGCACAAACGGGCGACCTTTTTCTGTAATTTGAAGTTTTTCGAAGCCAATTTTGACTAAACCATCTTCTTCCATTTCTTTCAGTTTAAGAAGTACATCTGGCAATTGTTTAAATTGAAGTGATGCATCTTCCCACGAAGTTTCCAAACGGCACATCATATTAAGGATATGTTTACGGATAATTAAGTCTTCTTCGTTGAGCATATGTCCGCGATAAACGGGAAGAATTCCCTGTTCCACCAATTCTTGATATTCCTCTACATTTTTTGAGTTTTGTGCGAAACTGTACCAACTGTCTCCAATTGCTGAAACACCAAGGCCAAGCATCAATTGTGTTTTGTTTTCAGTGTAGCCCATAAAGTTACGGTGCAGTTTTTTTTCTTCAACTGCATTATAAAGACTGTCGGTTTTAAGGGCGAAGTGATCCATGCCTATTTCAATGTAACCGGCTTCTTCAAGCATCTTTTTTCCAGTTTCATACATTTCGCGTTTTTCTGCGGCGGTGGGCAAATCATCCTCTTTAAAACCGCGCTGACCGTTGCCTTTTATCCATGGCACGTGGGCGTAGCTATAAAATGCGATTCGATCTGGCATTAATTTTTTTGTTTTTTCAATAGAATACATAACATGTTCCTTCTTCTGAAAAGGAAGCCCAAAAATAAGATCGTGACCAACGGATGTATAACCAATTTCGCGAGCACTTTGTGTAACTCGTTCCACATTTACAAAGGGCTGAAGCCTATGAATAGCTACTTGCACAGTTGGATTATAATCTTGTACTCCATAACTTACTCTCATAAACCCGCAATCATAAAGCGTTTGTAAATGGTCACTTTTTGTATTGTTTGGATGACCTTCAAAACTAAAAGAAGGATTTTCTGCCATTGTAGCATCACGAAAAATTCCTTTTATAAGCAATCTTAAATTTTCAGCAGTAAAAAATGTGGGCGTTCCACCTCCTAAATGTAATTCCTTAATAATTGGTCGTTCATTGAAGATTTCTAGATA
This sequence comes from uncultured Aequorivita sp., assembly GCA_964522085.1. Lineage (GTDB taxonomy): Bacteria > Bacteroidota > Bacteroidia > Flavobacteriales > Flavobacteriaceae > Aequorivita. The sequence continues at coordinate 3,976 of CAZFUX010000015.1, read as the reverse complement.
TAACCGCCATTCCTTTAAAACAGATTCCAAATACGGAGTTTCAACGGTGTGATTTTTAGTAATGCGTTTGTTGCAACCACAAAAAGTACAGAGACTTTCACAAAATGGAAGATGAATGTAAAGACTTATTCCTTCTTCAGTATTACTTTCAGAAAAACTTTGGATTACATTCTTTTTCCATTCGCTCAACGAAAAACCCTCATTGTCCCAATATGGAACCGTGGGATAACTTGTATAGCGTGGGCCAGGAACGTTGTATTTTGAAACTAAATTTGAAGACATATCTTTATTGTTTGGATGCCAAAATTAAAGATGCAAGGCTTTAATGAAAATGATAATTATCAGTTTAATAGGTTTTAAAGGTGATTATAAATACATAAATAAATAAAAGCGCTTCGTTTTTAATTTATCGGGTAATAATTTTCAGTAAAACTTTTGCACTTATTTGCTAACGCTAAATTTTAGGAGTCGTTGATTCCTTAATTTAGATGTTTTTAAAATCTTGGAATATATTGTTACAATTACACTTTTGCACTAGTTTACATCATTGCTATTTCCTAATTAAAGTCTACTTATAATTTTCAATTATAGCGACAATTGTATAATTGTAATTAGCATATGTTACCTTGGGATTTACTATTAAGAGGAAAAATTTATATTTAATTGAAATTGGATATCAATAACTTCTATAATAGTATAAATGAAAATTTACCAACCAATACAATCACATCAATAAATTGCTTTCTATCTTTGTTGGCTTATGGAAAAAATATTTGAAAACAAGTGGTTTCTACTTATAGTAATAGCACTTACTTGGGGCAGTTCTTTCATTTTAATAAAGAAATCACTTTTGGTTTTCACACCTTATGAAATTGGTGCTTTTGGGATGGCCGTTTCAGGATTAATTTTGGCTTATATTGGTTTTCCTGCTCTTCGTAAAATGAATAATAAAACTCTGTTTTGGGTAGCTTTAACTGGTTTTTTGGGTGCTGCAGTGTTAATGTGTTTTTCTGAAGCTACTTCAGAAGAATCAAAACTTGGATACGCACTTTTAGTTGTTTTGGCAACAGCTTGTTATGCCGTCGCAGGATTAATTATAAAAGAGAAACTACAGCACGTACCGCCTGTACAACTTTCTGGAGCAGTGTTTTCCGTCTGGATGATTCCGTCTTTGTTCATATTGTTTTTCTCAGGATTTTTCAGCGACTTTGAAACAAATCCCGAAATATGGGAAGCATTAGGATATCTAAGTATTTTGACGGTCGTGGGTACTGCCATCGCTATGATATTATATTATAAATTGATCCAGAATACTTCGGCAGTTTTCGCAAGTACAGTAACCTATTTATTACCATTGGTGGCCGTAAATGGGGATTATTGGATGGTTAAAAATTTAGCATCTGGTATGTATTTGGTGGATTGCTTATCTTGTGGGGAATAATTTAATTAGGGAAAAGAAGAAAAATATAAACCCAGTAGCGAGATAAATGAATATTAGATTCTAATAAAATGGATTTTATGATTGATTTTTTTGAAACAAATAAGACAAATTTTCTCTACGCATTTATAGTAGTAGCTGCTGTATTATTGATGTACGGATTGACCAATATTTTTTACAAATGGTTAATTAAACAAGAGCAAAAGCGATTTCCTGGAATTAGATCAGGAGCATTAAACTTGGTTAAAAGAATCTTGAACTCGCTTTGGTTCGTTTTGGGTGTAATGTCGCTAATCTTCTTGTTTTTTGGCGATGCGTACGAAAAGTTCCGTCACGATTTTAGGATTATTCTGTATTTGGGAATCGTAGTGGTAATTACCATTGTAATAGCATCTTCGGTAAATATTTGGTTTAGACGAAGTATTGAACGAAAGATGAAAGAAAATGAGGATCCTACAGCCTTCAAATTTATGCGTTATGTCGCTGTTTTTGCTGTCTATATAATAGGATTATTAATTGGACTATTAGCCTTCCCCTCATTAAAAGGAGTTGCCCAGACTGCTTTGGGAGGTGCCGGAGTTATAGCATTAATAGCGGGTGTTGCATCGCAGGAAGCTTTGGCAAACTTGGTTGGCGGAGTATTTATAATTACTTTTAAACCGTTTAAGATTGGAGATATCATAAAAGTTACCGATACCAGGGTTGGTACAGTAACAGATATTACTTTAAGACATACAATACTTAGAAATTTTGAAAATAAAATGATTGTTATCCCAAACGCAATTATCAACAAAGAAAAATTGATAAATTACGATTTGGGCGAACAGAAAGTCTGTGAGCGCATAGAATTTCAAATTTCATACGAAAGCGATTTAGAATTAGCGAAAAAAATAATGCGAGAAGAATGTGAAGCACATCCATTGATTTTAGATAATCGTTCTGCCGTAGATATTTTAGATGGGAAGCCAGTGGTTCGAACGGCATTAATTTCATTAAATGAATCCACACTTACAGTTAGGGCTTGGTGTTGGGCACGAAATTATGACGACTCTTTTAACATGAGATGTGATATTTTGGAAAGTGTTAAAAAGCATTTCGATGCTGAAGGAATAGATCTAGCATATTCACATAGAACAATTGTTTTTAAGGATAAAAATTTATTCAAAACTAAAAAACAAGAGAATTAAAGTTTAACATTATTCAATGTTTTAATTTTTAAGAAAAAGATAAGTCTAGAGGATGAAAGGTTTTGCGAAACGAAATGAAACATTAATAAAAGTGTTTTTTGTACTTTGTATGATTTTGTGTATTTTGGGTTATATAAGCAGCCCAGTAGCGTTGGTAGGCGGTTTTCTGTTTTCTTACTTTTTGGGCAATCCATTTCTCACATTAAACAGCAAAGCGGTAAATTGGCTTTTGAAGATTGCCGTTGTTGGTTTGGGTTTCGGAATGAATTTAAAAGAAACCTTAGCAGCTGGGCAGGATGGGTTTTTATTAACGGTATTTTCCATCATTGCTACACTTGTAGTAGGTTATGGATTGGGCAGGCTTTTAAAAATGAAGCGTAAAACGAGTCATCTTATTAGCTCCGGAACCGCTATTTGTGGGGGTAGCGCCATCGCTGCTGTTGCGCCAGTAATCAATGCTTCAGAAAAAGATATCTCTATTTCTTTGGGCGTAATTTTTCTTTTGAATTCCATAGCACTAATTATTTTTCCTCCAATTGGTCATTTATTAGAACTCACACAACATCAATTTGGGCTTTGGTGTGCTATTGCCATTCACGATACAAGTTCTGTAGTTGGGGCTGCCTATACTTTTGGAGAAGAAGCTTTAAAAGTGGCTACAACAGTAAAACTAGCTAGGGCTTTGTGGATTATTCCACTATCATTGTTCTCGGTATTTCTATTTAAAGGAAAAGGGAAAAGTGTGAAAATTCCATATTTTATTTTCTTTTTTATCCTTGCAATCATTCTGAATAGCTACCTGCCGGTTCCTCAATTCTTAACTACAGGAATTACAAATGTTTCAAAATCACTATTAGTGCTAACCTTGTTTTTAATAGGTGCAGGGCTTTCATTAGACAAAATAAAATCTGCTGGCTGGAAACCTATGATTTTAGGAGTTTCACTTTGGATTTTTATTTCTATTGGAGCTTTGTTGGCTATTGTTTCACTTTAAAAAATTCCAATATTTCTTTAGAATAAATATTCAGTAGACATAAAATTGGAGTCATCGGAATCCACTAACTTTTTTAAAATTGAAGTGTTTGTCTCATTATCTTTAGAAGCCACAAATGATCTTATGGAGAATGTTCTTAATGTATCATATACGCTTAACGTAGCAACTGCTGAATTTTTTCTTCAGGTAAAGGGATAAACGTCTGGGCCACGTTGACAAGCACTATTCAAATTTATCCTACAAACCAAATTTGCTAAAATATCTATTAGCGGGCCTATTGATTTGGTGTCTTTTCCAAAAAGATACTCACTACACATAGGAATCCGAAAAATCGGGTTTAATAATTTGAAAATTATC
>CAZFUX010000014.1:0-22045 GCA_964522085.1 uncultured Aequorivita sp. | reverse complement strand
AAGGTAAACAAGTTGTCAACTTAACACAACAACCTTGTGAAACTTAACACTTATAGTTTAACGTATTTTAGTTTCAATCTTTTCAACTATACAAATATTGGTGGTAATTTAAGTTACACGCGCCGCGTTGATGCCATTAAAACAAACACACAATTGGTTGGAATTAATCAAGTAAGTAGTCCAATTAATTTTGATAGCAATTTTCCTGATGAAACATTTTCGGCAGTTGCAAGATTCAGCAAAACCATAAAAAAAGTTCAGTTTAAGCTAGATGCCGCTGTATTTTTAGCCAAAACGAATAATATAATTAATACCGAAATTCGCGAAAGCCAAAGTCTTACACAAAACTACAACGCCAGTGTGCAAAGCAACTTTAAAACATTTCCAAATTTTGAAGTTGGCTATCGTTTTGTTAAAAATGATTACGATAACGGCGGATCAGAACAGACTTTTTTCACAAACCGTCCGTATGCGAACGTAAATCTTAGGTTTTTGAAAAATTTCAATCTTTTTGCAGAATGGGATTATTACAAGTACACAAACGACGCAAAAACCATTGAAAACAGTTATTCCTTTTTCAATGCAAATCTATACTACAAACACGGTGAAAGTCCGTGGGAATTTTCGGTACAGGCCACAAATATTTTGGACACAAAATCCATTAATAACGATAATTATAATGACCAATTTAGTACTACTTCGCAGTATTTTGTTATGCCTCGCATTGTGATGTTTGTTATTAAATATGATTTGTAATTCTCATTGCGTGCAAAGCGAAGCAATCTCATGAATTTTACTTAAATTCCCTTAAAATTTCTAATCATGCGTAATATCTTCCTCGGAATAGTAATTGCCTTCGTTATCGTTTTTGGCCTGCGTTATTGCGAAAATAAAAAGGACAACCGTGAACAATTAGAGGCAAATACGGCATTGATTCAAAAAGAACTGAAAAATGTGGGGAAACTGATTGTTACAGAAGGAAGTTATGCCCAGGTTTTTACCTATAACGATAGCAAAGATTTATTCTACGGATTCCTAGATGCGCAAAAAAAGGCTTTGATTGTTGTAAATGCAAAAGCAAGTATCGCTTACGATTTAAGCAAAGTAAATACAGAAGTTAATGAAGCAACAAAAACGGTAACCATAACAAACATTCCAGAACCAGAGCTTTCCATAAATCCAAATATTGAATATTACGATGTTACGCAAGACTATTTAAACCAGTTTACGGCTACCGATTACAACAAAATAAAAAATCGTGTAGAAAAATCACTTCAAAAAAAGATTGAAGCATCAGAGTTGCGAACAAATGCTGAAAACAGGCTGATTTCTGAACTTCAGAAAATATTTATACTTACCAATTCAATGGGTTGGACGTTGGAATACAACGGAAACCCAATTGAAGAAGAAAAAGATTTTCAGAAGCTGAAATTATAGTTTCTTACTCAAACTAAACCAACCGCCACCGTTCATTGCTTCAACACCATTGCTTTTTAGAATTCCTGCAGCACTCGCACTACGCATTCCGCTGGCACAACACGTAATTACAGGCTTGTTCCACTTTTTTATTTCATTCATTTTTGAGGAAATATTTGGCAAAGGAATGTGTTTAGAACCAGGAATAGCTCCGCCATCATATTCGCCTTTGCTGCGTACATCAAGAATAATGGCGCCACGACTTGTAAAATCTTCAATTTTCTTTGACTTGTTTCCGAATAAAAAATCTAATAATCCCATGTAGTAATTGTTTTAATGTCATACTGAGCACAGTCCAAGTGCAATCGAGTAAACTTTTTAATTAATAACCTAATTTTGGTGGTTGAGCGGAGCCGAAGCCTCAATAAGTGCCAATCCACCTTCAATTAAATGCGCCACTTTTGGTTTTTGTTGTTTCAAAAGTAAAAGATGGTTTAAAATTTCTTCTAAAAAATCTGTTTTTGTTTTAGCAACCAATTCATAAATTTCCAAAGAAAGCAACCAATCTGTTGTATGGTTTACTTTTAAATTTTTAAAAATCTGTTGAAGCATTGACGTATCAATTTCTGAAGAATTACGAATCTCCCGAACTTTTTTATAAAGTAAGTTTAAAGCCTTTTCCTTTTCTGAAAGTTTTATGCGAATAGTTTCACTACTTGCAACATGGTTTACCAAATCAAACGAATGATAATCTGCCGCACCAGCAAAAGCTGAAGCTATTTCCTTACCAACAGCCATATCAAAATCGCCCATTTCTGGAGAAAACAATACTTCGCTTTTATAGGTTACAGTACAATCTGTAAACTGAATCAGCATCAATTCGCCTCGCAAATTTCGTATTCCAGTAACGTTCATTCCATTCACCACAATACCGCTTTCAAATTCAAAAGATATCGGTTTTCCATCATAAAAATCATACGCTTGTAAATCGCGCGGCCCCCATATTTTCAATAGCGAGGTTAATACCTTTCAATTTACCCAAAGGAGAACGAAATCCATTTTTATGACGACTTACTCCGTGGCCAATAATTTCTTTTTCACGGTAACTAAGCGCAGTTTCACCCTTTGTTTCAAAATAAACAACTTCATTATCTTCGTTTTTTATCATTCGGCTAAAATGACCGCTTATTTGTAATCCAGTGCTAATTTCAATAGTGCCGAGTTGTTTGGATTTTATAAGTTTTTTCAAGCCATGCCCTCCACCTTTTCGGACAGCCATTGTGTTCGCAAACTCTTCCAAAACTTCCTGTAAATACGCAAAATCTGGTGTTACATAAAGTTGTGGTTTTGTAATGTCAAAATCTTGGTATGCCGCATCTATAGAATATGGTATTTTTTTAACCTCATTTTTCATGCACCAAACGCTTTCACCTATTGAAGAAAGTAATCCCGCACTATAAATCTTAGGGTTTTCAACCGTGCCAACCATTCCGTATTCTACCGTCCACCAATGTAGATTTCGAATTAAAGAAATTTCAGAAGGTTTCACTCTTTTGTTCTGAAGTCCTTCTACACGCTTTTCCGCATTTTCAATTTTAGACAAATGTTTTTGTGTAGCTGTATTTGCTCCTCCCCCCTCGGGGGAGGCTGGGAAGGGGCTTTCCTTTAAAATAGATAGCTCTCGCACAGCTTCATACACATCTATGTCATGAGCACTAGAAATTGCTTTTGCTCCTACTTCACCAAATCTTCTCAAGTATTCAGCATAATCTGGGTTAGCAATAATTGGAGCGTGGCATGCGCCTTCGTGAATAATATCTGGCGCTGGCGTGTATTCAATATTTTCAGGTTGGCGAATATCGCGGGCAATCACCAGTACTTTATACGCCTGAAATTCCATAAACGCATTGGGTGGAATAAATCCGTCCACGGCAACTGCTGCCCAGCCAATTTCCTTCAAAATGCGGTTCATTCCGTACATGGAAGGAATTTCATCGATGGAAATACCTGTTTTTTTGAGTCCGCCCAAATAACTTTCGTGGGCAACCTTTGCCAAATAAGTCACATTTTTTCGCATTACATAACGCCAAACCGCTTGGTTTATGGGCGTGTATTGCTCATAATTTTGTGGCTTTATGTATTGTTTTAAATGCGGTGGTAACCGGTCCAACAATTCGTTGGTTTCAATCTTGTTTTCCATAATTCAAAAGTAGCGGAGACCCGTCAGGTTTCCAAGAGCTAGCAGGTCTATTTTTTGTAAATTGCCAAGGTTTATGAAACAGATTAACCGAAAAGAAGAAATAATAGCAACTGCAACTCGTCTCTTTTATGAAAAAGGGTACACAGCCGTTTCTATGCGCGACATTGCAACAGCAATGAATATAAAGGCTGCGAGTCTTTACAATCACATAAAAAGCAAGCAGGAAATACTTTCTGAAATAATATTGAAAGTTGCTGAGGAATTTACAACGGGGATGGAAAATGTGGTTGGCGAAACTAGTTCTGCAATTAAAAAAATGGAAAAGGTAATTGAGCTTCACATTGATATTACAGTGAATCATTCTGAAGCACTTGCCGCACTTAACAACGATTGGATGCATTTGGAAGAAGAAGAAGATTTGAAAGCTTTCGTAAAAATGAGGGAAGATTACGAAGAGAACTTTAGAATCATTATAAAACAAGGAATGAATGCGGGCGAAATAAAACCGTACCATCCCGAAGTCATATTATTTTCAATACTTTCCACATTGCGAACCCTTTATTTGTGGTATCAAAAACGTGGAAAAGTAGACGTTAATATCTTGAAAAAAGATATGGTTTCGGTTCTTATTAAAGGGATAATATAAAGTGTCTGTTCGAGCGCAGTCGAGAACTATCCTGAGACGTTTCGACTGCGCTCAACGTGACAAAAATAATAATTTGCAATTCTAACTAACAAGCGTTAGTTTTGTTAACCTAATTCGAAAAAAAGCACGTGGCGAAATTTCATAAAATCAAAATCAAGGATGTCTACAAAGAAACGAGCGATTGTTCGGTTATAACTTTTGACGTTCCTGAGAATCTGGTAGAAGAATTCTACTTCCGCCAAGGGCAACATTTAACGTTAAAAGCGGATATTAACGGTGAAGACACCCGCCGCTCCTATAGTTTGTGTTCCAGTCCTATCGAAAATGAATGGCAAGTCGCGGTAAAAACAATTCCGGGTGGTACTTTTTCAACTTTTGTAAATGACACTTTAAAGTCTGGCGACACTCTTGAAATAATGGAGCCAAGCGGCATGTTTGGTGTTGAGGTTAACCCAAACAAAACCAAAAACTATCTGTTTTTTGCCGCCGGAAGCGGAATTACACCCGTACTTTCAATGGTTAAAACGCATTTAGCACTTGAGCCAAACGCAACTTGCAAGTTGTTTTATGTAAATAGAACTGCAAAATCTATTATATTTAAAGAAGCTTTGGAGCAATTGCGAAATCAATATTTTGGAAGACTAGAAATCTATTATTTTCTTACAAAAGAACGCCGCGATATTGAACTGTTCAACGGAAGGTTTGATGATGAAAAAATGCAAGTTCTAACCAAGAATTTCATTGATATACCAGATACCAGCGAAGTATTTTTGTGCGGTCCCGAAGAAATGGTAAATTATGTAAGCAATTATTTAGTTGAAGCTGGTTTACCTAAAGAAATAATTCATTTTGAATTATTTGTAACTGGTTTAACCGAAGAAGATAAGCAACGTACAGAACGTTTGTCGCAGCAAAATGTAGAAGGAGTTGAAGTAACCATTGTTGACGCAGGAAAAGAATTTCAGTTTACAATGACCAAAGATTTTGACAATATTCTCGATGCTGCCTTGGCTGCAGGTGCAGATTTGCCTTTCGCCTGTAAAGGCGGAGTTTGTAGCACTTGTAAATGCCAAATTATAGAGGGTAGCGTAGAGATGAAAATAAATTACGCATTAAGCGATAAAGAAGTTTCACAAAACTTGGTATTGAGTTGCCAAGCCGTGCCAACTTCAGACAAAGTAAAAGTAGATTTTGATGTCTAACTGCTTTAAGCATTATGCTTACAGCCTTAAGCTAAAAATATGAGTGAAAAAGATATAAAGAATTTAGAGGAAATTTTTGAAGCCCGAATTGCGCGTGATGAAAAGATAGAGCCGAAAGATTGGATGCCGGAGAAATACCGCCAAACACACATTCGGCAAATGAGCCAGCATGCACATTCTGAAATTATAGGGATGCTTCCCGAAGGAAACTGGATAACCCGAGCTCCTTCCTTAAGAAGAAAAGCGGTATTGCTAGCAAAAGTTCAAGATGAGGCAGGCCACGGGTTGTATTTGTATTCTGCTTGTGAAACACTTGGAATTTCCCGTGATGAATTATACGAACAACTTCACAGCGGGAAAGCAAAATATTCTTCCATTTTCAACTATCCAACTGTAACTTGGGCCGATATGGGCGCAGTGGGCTGGTTGGTTGACGGAGCTGCGATTATTAATCAAGTGCCGCTTTGTAACACATCTTTCGGGCCGTATGCAAGAGCAATGGTGCGCGTTTGCAAAGAAGAAAGTTTTCATCAGCGTCAAGGTTTTGAAATTATGTTAACGCTTTGCCGTGGTAGTGAGGAACAAAAGGCAATGGCACAAGATGCACTAAACCGTTGGTGGTGGCCAAGTTTAATGATGTTGGGGCCAACTGATGCAGAATCTGTTCACACAGAACAATCCATGAAGTGGAAGTTGAAACGTAAAAGTAATGACGAATTACGTCAACAATTTATAGATCAAACCGTACCACAAGCAGATCTTTTAGGAATCACGGTGCCCGATCCAGATTTAAAATGGAACGAAGAAAAAGGTCAGTATGATTTTGGTGAAATTAATTGGGATGAATTCTGGCAAGTAGTAAAAGGCCACGGCCCTTGTAATAAAGAACGAATGAATGCTCGTGTAAATGCATGGAACAATGGCGAATGGGTGCGCGATGCAGCAATGGCTCACGCAGAAAAGAACAAGAACAGAAAAGTAGCAAAAGCAAGTTAAAAATAGATATTAGACTTAAGATTTTAGACATCAGAAAAAGCATCTAAAATCTTAAGTCTAATATCTCAAAACTAATATCTCATGTCTAACAACAAAAAAAACTGGCCCCTTTGGGAAATATTTGTCCGTAGTAAAAACGGACTAGAGCACCGTCATTTCGGCAGCCTTCATGCCGCCGATGCTGAAATGGCAATGGAAAACGCACGCGATGTATACACTCGCAGAAACGAAGGCGTAAGCATTTGGGTGGTTGAAAGTACAAAAATTACAGCTTCAAACCCTGAACATAACGGCGAAATGTTTGAACCAGCACAAGACAAAGTTTATCGTCACCCTACATTTTATGATTTGCCAGATGAGGTGAAGCATATGTGAAATCGAAGATGAAGTTGAATTAGAGAGTCTAACGTTTAATAATATGTACGTTGAAAAAATATGATTTAGATTCGAGATTGGAGGACTATGCGGCGGCAATTATAATATTGTACAATAAGCCGCCCAAATCGTTTGCCTCTGATTATCTAGCTAAGCAATTGATTCGTTCTACTTGTTCTGCAGCATTAAATTTTGGTGAGGCGATGGGCGCAGGAACGGATAAGGATAAAGCAAATAAACTAAGAATTTGTTTGAAAGAATTAAGAGAAAGTCTTAGAAATCTTAATATCCAAACTAAGGCTTTCATTTACAGTGAAGAAATTATGAATCCTCTAAAAAAGGAAAATGATGAATTAATAAGAATAATCGTAACCTTATTAAAAAATTTAAACTAAAGACAAGTTTCGACTTCAACTTCGATTTCAACTTCAACTTCAAGAAAAATGAATAATTTATACCACTACATCCTAACAATAGCCGACAACTCCCTAATCCTAGCACAGCGATTGGGCGAACTCTGCGGCCACGGCCCAAATTTAGAAACCGACATTGCACTTACAAATATCTCATTAGATTTATTAGGCCAAACGCGAAGCTACTATCAATACGCTGCAAAGATAGCAAGCGAGGATAAAACCGAAGACGATATTGCAATGCTTAGAATTGAACGGCAATACAGAAATTGTTTGCTTGTTGAACAGCCAAACACGCATTTTGGTTATGTTATTGGACGTCAGTTTTTATTTGATGTTTTTCATTTTATGCTAATGGAAAAACTGCAGCATAGTCCAGATGAAATTTTAGCGGCAATTGCAAAAAAAAGTATTAAAGAAGTGAGTTATCACAAGCGTTTTTCAGGAGATTGGGTAAAACGTTTGGGTGACGGAACCGAGGAAAGTAATACAAAAATGCAAGAAGCAATTGACGATCTATGGCGATTTACAGATGAACTTTTTTATATGACAGATTCTGAAAAAGAAATGATGAAAGAAGGAATCGGAATTGATGTTTCATCCTTTAAAGAGAAATATTACAATGAAGTTTCCGAAACTTTACTAGCAGCCACTCTTACAATTCCCGAAGGAAAATATTTCACCAAAGGCGGAAAAGAAGGCGTTCACAGCGAACATATGGGTTATATTTTGGCAGAATTGCAGTATATGCAGCGAACCTATCCAAATATGACTTGGTAAAAAAGATTAAGGATAAACGAATGTTGATTGCAGATTTTAGAACTAAGAATGAGGTTGGTTTTGTTACTTCAACGATCGTTAATAAATTATGACACTCACAGAAAAACCAAAAATACAGCAAGATTTAATTCCAGTTCTGAAAACCGTTTCAGATCCAGAGATTCCGGTGCTTTCGGTTTTGGCCCTTGGAGTAATTCGTGAAGCAATTGAAGAGAATGGAATTGTAAAAATAAAACTAACACCAACCTATTCTGGCTGCCCTGCGATGGACGTAATTGCAGACGATTTAAAAAAAGGCTTTTCAGAAATAGGAAAAAAAGTAGAAGTTGAATTGATTCTATCACCTGCCTGGAGTACAGAATGGATTAGCGAAGAAGGGCTTCAGAAAATGGAAGCATATGGCATTGCTCGTCCGCTTTCAGAATCGAATGACAAAGACGTTTTACTCGGTGAAAAAAAACTAGTTAAATGTCCGCAATGCGGAAGTACGAATACACATCTAGTTAGTCAGTTTGGTTCAACCGCTTGCAAAGCACTTTTTAAATGCGACGATTGCCAAGAACCGTTTGATTACTTTAAATGTTTAAAATAAAAATAAATTGTCGTGCCACATTTATTGCGGCACCGCTTAAAAATAGATCTTAATTTTAATAAATGACTAAATCTATAACCACCAAAATAGAAAATAAAGTAGCAACTTTAACGCTAAATCGACCAGAAGTTTTCAATAGTTTCAATCGTGAAATGGCGCTATTGCTTCAAAGCGAATTGGATGCCTGCGAAAAAACCCCAGAAGTACGAGCAATCATAATTACCGGAAGTGGAAAAGCTTTTTGCGCAGGACAGGATTTAAAGGAGGTTACTTCGCCCGAACTAAACCCAGGTTTCAAAAAAATTCTTAAGGAACATTACAATCCAATAATTACCAGAATTCGAAATATTGAAAAACCAATTATTGGTGCAATAAATGGCGTGGCTGCTGGTGCAGGAGCAAATATTGCTTTAGCTTGCGATGTGGTAATTGCTTCAGAAAACGCGAGCTTTATTCAAGCATTCAGTAAAATTGGACTAGTTCCCGACAGTGCAGGAACTTTCTTTTTACCACGATTAATTGGTTTTCAAAAAGCTTCAGCATTAATGATGTTGGGTGATAAAGTTTCTGCCCAAGAAGCTGAAAGACTTGGGATGATTTATAAAGTTGTTTCTTCAGAAAACTTTTCTGAAAAAGTAAATACTATTGCAAATACATTAGCAAATATGCCAACAAAGGCTTTGGGGCTTACAAAACGTTTGCTTAATAATTCATTGCAGAATAGCTTGGAAGAGCAATTAAATATGGAAAGTAAACTGCAAATTGAGTCTGCACAAAGTGAAGATTATGCAGAAGGTGTTAATGCATTTGTAAACAAAAGAAAACCAAATTTTAAAGGAAAATAAATGATTAAAAATATTGGAATAATAGGTTCAGGAACGATGGGAAGTGGCATAGCACAAGTAGCTGCAACGGCTGGTTGCGTTGTAAAATTATTTGACACAAAAGAAGAAGCGCTACAAAAAGCAAAAGTTGCTTTAGAAAAAATAATGAATCGTTTGGTTGAAAAAGGAAGAATCAATTCCGAAGAGAAAGAGCGAATCCAAAACAATATAAAATACGTCAATACGCTAAAAGAATTGAAGGATTCCGACCTGACCATTGAAGCAATTGTTGAAAATCTTGATATTAAAAAAAACGTATTTTCAACCCTTGAAAAATTTGTAAGCGATGATTGTATCCTTGCATCAAACACATCATCACTTTCAATAGCATCAATCGCTTCTTCCTTACAAAAACCAGCGCGTTGCATTGGGATTCACTTTTTCAATCCCGCACCATTAATGAAGTTAGTTGAAGTAATTCCAGCCATTCAAACTTCTGAAGAAACCCTAAATACTTCGGTAAAGGCCATTAAAGATTGGGGTAAAACGGTTGCCGTGGCAAAAGACACTCCTGGTTTTATAGTAAACAGAGTTGCAAGGCCATTTTACGGCGAAGCGCTTAGAATTTATGAAGAAGGAGTCGCTTCATTCTCTGAAATAGATTCCGCAATGAAAGACGTTGGTAATTTCAAAATGGGTCCGTTTGAACTAATGGATTTTATTGGAAATGACGTAAATTACACAGTTACCGAAACTGTTTTTGAAGTATTTTATTATGACCCTCGTTACAAACCATCGTTTACCCAAAAACGCTTTTCAGAAGCAGGTTATTTAGGGAGAAAAAGTGGAAAAGGATTTTACAATTATTCTGAAAAGGGTGAAATGTCAGTTCGAGCGCTCCCGATAGCTATCGGGACGAGAACAAATTCGCAAGTAAAGATTTCAAATGAAGCAATTTTTGAAAGGATTCTTGTAATGCTAATAAACGAAGCTGCTGACGCACTTTTCTGGAATATCGCTTCCGCAGAAGATATAGACAACGCAATGACAAAAGGCGTGAATTATCCAAAAGGATTATTGGTGTGGGCAGACGAAAAAGGAATAGACTGGTGTGTAAAGAAAATGGACGAACTTTACGATGAATATCACGAAGATCGTTACCGTTGTTCGCCGTTATTGCGAAAGATGAACAAGACAGGTCGTAGGTTTTTTGGTGGTAGGCAATAGGTGGTAGAAATAATATTAATATGGATTCAAAATATCATTTTAGGTTTGAAGATTTACAGATTTATCAAAAGGCAATTGATTTTGGCGAATTGATAAATGTATTAACCAAAAAAATTCCTCGAGATGAAAGATTTGAACTTACTTCACAATTTAAGAGAGCATCAGATTCTATTGCTTTGAACATTGCGGAAGGTTCGGCTGGGACAGATTCTCAATTTTATAATTATTTGGGAAATTCTTGGTACAGCACAAATGAATGTGTTAGTTGCGGCACAAAAGCTTATCTTAGAAAATACATTTCAAATGAAGAAAGTGAAGAGATTAGAAAGCAATGTTTTGAACTTTCAAAAATGATTTCAATATTGAGAGCCAAAATTAAACTTAGAATGACGAAAAAATGATGAAAGACGAATCAAAACCTACTTCCTACCACCTACAACCTAAAGAGATACCAGTAAAAATGCTAAGTCAAGACGCTTTCAGTTCTTGGCTCGGTATTGAAATTTTAGAAGTTAAAAAAGGAAGATGCAGAGTAGCGATGACTGTACGAAAGGAAATGCTAAACAGCATGAACAAAGCACATGGAGGTATAAGCTATAGCATAGCAGACACTGCTTTTGGGTTTGCAGCAAACACCCACGGAAAATACGCCGTTTCTATTGAAACTTCTATAAACCATATTGAAGCAATAAATGAAGGCGATTATTTAACCGCAGAATCAGTTATCGAAAAAGTAAATAACAAACTCGGTTTCAATATTGTTGAAGTAAAACGTGGAGATGAATTGGTTGCGCTTTTTAAAGGCGTTGTTTATAGAACTAGCAAAGATTGGGAGGAATAAAAAGCGATTAATGACATTTAAAGATGAAATGGCAAGGTAGAAGACAAAGTGGAAACCTAGACGACCGTCGTGGAATGAGTAAAGGTAAAGCTGCCGCAGGTGGTGGAGTTATAGTAGTACTTATTGTACTTGCACTACAATTTTTTGCAGGTGAAACTGGACAACAACACGCACCAATAGTTGAGCAACTGGGCAATAGCCAAACAACGCAACAAACAGAACAACGAGAACTTACAGCCCAAGAACAAGAAATGGGCAATTTTATGGGTACTGTCTTGGCAGATACCGAAGATGTTTGGAACCAAATTTTTAGAGATAATAACATTGGCGATTATGCAGAACCTCAAATGGTTTTATTCACTGACGCCGTAAGTACTGGTTGTGGAAATGCAAGTTCAGCATCTGGGCCATTTTACTGCCCAGCAGATCAAAATTTATATATGGATTTGACTTTCTTTGATGAACTTAAAACCCATTTCGGTGCAAAAGGTGGCGATTTTGCTATTGCTTATGTAACTGCGCACGAAATTGGTCATCATGTACAAACGCTACTTGAAACATCACAAAAAGTTTCGCAAATACAACGACAAACTAGCGAAATTGAGGGTAATAAGTTTTCGGTTGCATTAGAACTTCAAGCAGATTTTTATGCGGGTGTTTGGGCACATTATAATCAAGAATATTTAGAAGAAGGTGATAAGGTGATATTGAAGAAGCTCTAAGTGCAGCAAATGCAGTTGACGATGATGCAATTCAAAAAAGATCGCGAGGAGATGTTCAACCAGATAGTTTTACCCACGGAACCTCAGAACAACGTATGAAATGGTTTATGAAAGGTTATAAAACGGGCGATATAAAGCAAGGAGATACTTTTGCAGAATTAACAAATTAATAAACAATCTAAAATCCATTTATGGAAGTATATATAATAGACGGAATTCGAACTCCAATAGGAAGCTATCAAGGAACGCTGAGCGCAGTAAGAACGGATGATTTAGCAGCTTTAGTAATTGCTGAAATAGTAAAAAGAAATCCAAGCATTCCTAAAGAAGCTTATGATGATGTAATTCTTGGTTGCGCAAACCAAGCTGGTGAAGACAATAGAAATGTAGCTCGAATGGCTTCACTCCTAGCAGGATTACCCGTTACAGTTCCTGGCGAAACCGTAAACAGACTTTGTAGTAGCGGACTTTCAGCAATTATCCACGCAAACAGAGCGATAAAAGCTGGCGATGGCGATTTATTTATTTCTGGCGGAGTTGAAAATATGACGCGCGGACCGTATGTTGTTGCAAAACCTTCAAAAGCATTTGGAACCGATGCGAAAATGTACGATTCCAGCTTCGGATGGCGCTTTATTAACCCCAAAATGGCTGAAATGTATGGCACAGACGGAATGGGTAATACTGCGGAAAATTTAGTTGAAAAACATAAAATCAACCGTGAAGATCAAGACGCCTTTGCCTATCATTCACAAATGAAAGCTACTAAAGCCCAGCAAAATGGACGTTTGGAAAAAGAAATTGTTTCCGTAGAAATTCCACAGCGCAAAAAAGATCCCATTATTTTTAAGGATGATGAATTTATTCGTCCTACAACAACAAAGGAAGTTTTGGCAAAACTACGTCCAGCCTTCAAAAAAGATGGAAGCGTTACTGCTGGTAATTCTTCAGGATTAAATGATGGCGCAGCCGCAACTATTATTGCTTCTGAAAATGCCGTAAAAAAATATAATTTAAAACCAATTGCAAGAATTGTAAGTTCTGCAGTTGTTGGTGTTGAACCAAGAATTATGGGCATCGGCCCCGTTGAAGCTTCAAACAAAGCCTTGAAAAAAGCCGGCTTAAAGATGGAAGATATGGACGTAATTGAGCTAAACGAAGCCTTCGCGTTACAAGCTTTGGCGTGCATCCGCGAATGGGGCTTGAAAGACGACGACCCAAGAATAAACCCAAATGGTGGCTCAATTGCTATTGGCCATCCACTTGGAGTTACTGGAGTGCGATTAGCCTATTCAGCAGCTTTGGAACTACAACTTCAAAATAAAAAATATGCGTTAATTACTATGTGTATTGGCGTTGGGCAGGGATATGCTGCTATTATTGAGCGAGTTTAAAAATTTATTTTTTCACTTTGATGTGGATTATTAAAAAAAATATAAATGAATAAATTACATAATTACGTAACAGGGCAATGGATTCAAGGAACTGGTGAAGGTGTGCCAATGCACGACGCCATAACGGGCGAATTAATTGCACTTTCAGATACTGAAGGACTTGATTTTGCTGAAATCCTCCAATATGGAAGAACCAAAGGTGGCGAAGTACTTCGGAAAATGACCTTTCAAGAACGCGGGAATATGCTAAAATCCTTGGCGCTCTATTTAACAAAAAAGAAAGCCAATTTTTATGAAATAAGCTACCGAACCGGCGCAACCAAAGTAGATAGTTGGATAGATATTGAAGGTGGATTTGGAAACTTGTTTGCAAATGCTTCGCTTCGGAAATTATTTCCTAACCAATCCTATCACGTTGAAGGTGAACCTATAGATTTGTCGCGTGGTGGCCGTTTTATGGCACATCATATTATGGTGCCTAAACGTGGCGTTGCAATTCATATAAACGCGTTCAACTTCCCAGTTTGGGGTATGCTTGAAAAGTGTGCCGTAAACTGGATGGCGGGTGTTCCGGCTGTTGTAAAACCTGCAACAAACACTTCCTTTTTAACTGAAGCCGTTGTTCGTGAAATTATAGCTTCTGGAATTTTACCAGAAGGCGCATTGCAACTAATAACAGGTTCTGCCAGAACTATTTTAGACAGTGTAGAATCTCAAGATGTAGTTACTTTCACAGGTTCTGCAACTACAGGTAGAATGCTGAAAGCACACAAAAAAATTATAGAAGAATCTGTACCTTTCACAATGGAAGCAGATAGTTTAAATGCCTCCGTTTTAGGTGAAGATGCTATTCCCAGAACTCCAGAATTCGATCTTTTCATTAGAGAAGTAAAAAATGAAATGACGGTAAAATGTGGTCAAAAATGTACCGCCATTCGTCGTGTAATTGTTCCAGAAAATTTAATCGAAGACGTTCAAATTTCACTTGGAAAAGCACTTTCAAAAGTAACCATTGGCGATCCTCGTTTAAAGGAAGTTAGAATGGGGTCTTTGGTAAGTTTAGACCAAGTTCAAGAAGTTAGAGAACGCGTTCAAGAATTATCCAAAACTGCAAGCATAGTTTATGGCGATTTAGATAAAATTGACGTAATAGGAGCCGATGCTAAAAAAGGTGCTTTCTTAGCTCCAATTTTACTTCGCGAAGATTCTCCGTTTAAAAATTTAGCAGTTCATGAAACTGAAGCATTTGGCCCAGTAAGCACAATTATGTCTTACAAAAATTTAAATGAAGCCATCACTTTAGCCCAAATGGGGAAAGGTTCATTGGTTTCTTCAATAGCGACAAATGATGATAAAATTGCAAAGGAATATATAATAAATGCCGCTTCCCACCACGGACGGATTTTAGTACTAAACCGTGAAAGCGCCAAAGAAAGCACAGGTCACGGTTCGCCATTGCCAAGTTTGGTTCACGGTGGTCCGGGGCGTGCTGGTGGCGGTGAAGAGATGGGCGGTGTGCGTGGTATAAAACATTATATGCAGCGAACAGCCATTCAAGGTTCACCAACAACTTTAACCGAAATTACAGGAATTTACCAAGCAAACGCCAAATATAAAGAAGCAGACCAACATCCTTTTAAATATCATTGGGAAGACATTGAACCTGGAATGTCCTTGAAAACGCACAACCGTACACTTACGGATACAGATATTATAAATTTTGCCAATCTTACTTGGGATCACTTTTATGCACATACCGATATCACGTCACTCGACGGAAGTATTTTCGAAAAACGAACTGCTCACGGTTATTTCATTATTGCAGCCGCAGCTGGATTATTTGTATATCCAAACAAAGGCCCAGTAGCTGCAAATTATGGTTTGGAAGATTGCCGATTCTTGCGTCCGTTATATCATAACGACTCTATTTATGTGCGCTTAACGTGCAAACAAAAAATTGATCGCGACGTAGCTTCCGAAGAGCATCCAAGCGGAATTGTAAAGTGGTTTGTTGAGGTTTTTGATACCGAAGATGAATTGGTTGCGGTTGCAACCATACTCACAATGGTTCAAAAGAAACAAGAGACTTTTGTTGAAATGACTAATGAAAAAATTCAGGAATTATTAAGTAAACTAACCGAAGATACTACACCAAAATGGGGTATTATGACGCCACAACAGATGTTGGAACATATGGAATATACTTATAAAATTGCTTCTGGAAAAATTCAAGACTTTGAGGTTTCAACACCTGAAAAATATTTGGAAAAAGTTCATGCCAGTCTTTATAACTATGATAAATTTCCAATGAACTCACAGTTTCCCTTGTTGGAAAAAGATACTTTGGATACTTTAAAGCATACTGATTTAGCAACGGCGAAAGAGAAATTTTTCGAAGAAAGAGAAGCATATAAAACTTATTTCAAAGAAAATCCAGATGCAAAATTAAAGAACATTGTTTTTGGCGAAATGAATCGTTATGAGTGGTATTTGTTAGAAAGGAAACACCTTAACCATCATTTTAAACAATTTGGATTAATATAAATTTTAAAAATAGAAAAATGTCTGAACCATACGTTCATATAAACACAGAAAACGGAATTGCAACAATAGAATTCTTTCATCCAGCACACAACAGCTTGCCGGGGGATTTGTTAGCGAAACTTGCAAATACAATCACAGAAGCGGGAAAAAATGACGAAGTAAAAATTATAATTCTGAAAAGCGGCGGTGACAGAACATTCTGTGCTGGCGCCAGTTTCACCGAACTTATAAATATCAACGATGCTGAAACTGGAAAAGTTTTTTTTAGCGGTTTTGCGAATGTTATAAACGCAATGCGTAAATGCCCAAAATTTATCATCGGACGTATTCAAGGTAAAACTGTTGGAGGAGGCGTAGGCATTGCTTCGGCAACAGATTATTGTATGGCAACCAAGTTTGCCGCAATAAAATTGAGTGAATTAAATGTAGGAATTGGCCCATTTGTGGTTGGTCCTGCTGTAGAGCGTAAACTTGGTTTAAGTGCAATGAGCCAAATAGCTATTGATGCTAATACGTTTTATGCAGCAGAATGGGCGATGCAGAAAGGTCTTTACAATCAGGTTTTTGACAGTATTGAAACAATGGATTCAGCCATTCAAGCATTTGCAGAAAATCTTTGTAATTACAATCCCGAAGCAATGAAAGAGATGAAGAAGGTATTTTGGAGCGGCACTGAAGATTGGGATATATTGCTTGCGGAAAGAGCAGTGATTTCGGGAAGATTGGTTTTGAGTGATTTTACAAAAGAAACTTTAAAGAGGTTTCAATAAATTATGACTTATTCCTTCAAAGGACATATCCCCGTAATTCACGAATCTAGTTTCGTACACCCATTGGCGGCTGTAACAGGCAATGTAATTATAGGAAAAAATTGTTATGTAGGTCCCGGCGCGGCAATTCGTGGCGACTGGGGCGAGATTATTTTGGAAGATGGTGTAAATGTGCAAGAAAATTGCACAGTACATATGTTTCCTGGAAAAAGCATTGTGCTGAAAGAAAGTGCTCACGTGGGTCATGGAGCAATAATTCACGGGGCTAATTTGGGCAGAAACTGTTTGATAGGAATGAATAGCGTAATAATGGACGATGCCGAAATTGGCGATGAATGTATCGTTGGCGCAATGAGTTTTGTAAAAGCTGAAGAAAAATTTCCAAAGCGAAAATTGATTGTTGGCAATCCTGCAAAAGCAATCAAAGATGTTACAAATGAAATGATTGCATGGAAAACCGCGGGAACACAATTATATCAACAATTACCAAAAGATTGTCAAGAGGGTTTGAGAGAGGTTGAACCGTTGCGGGAGGTTCCGAAGAATAGGCCCAAACAAGAAGATTTTTATAAAACTTTGGAAGAATTTAGAAAAAAATAAAGACGAAAGACCTAACAGGTTTTCAAAACCTGTTAGGTCTAATTCAGTATAAAAAATGAATAAAATAGAATTTAAAATGCCCAAAATGGGCGAAAGCATAACTGAAGGAACCATCATTGAATGGCACGTAAAAGTTGGTGAATCTTTTAATGAAGGAGATGTACTCTTAGAAGTAGCCACGGATAAAGTGGATAATGAAGTACCTGCAACAGCTTCAGGAATAATGGTGGAACATAAATTCAGTAATGGAGATGTGGTTCCCATTGGAGCAGTGATTGCAATTTTAGAAACTTCAGAAAGTGGAGTTTCAGCAAAAACTCCTTCAAAAAGTTCGGGAATGAAGGGGAAGTTGAAGGTTTCAACTTCGTCTTCAACTTCAAGGTCATTCAAAGTAAACGAAAATCTATTTATTTCACCATTAGTAGATTCCATAGCTAGAAAAAATCACATTAGTTATGAAGAGCTTGCAAGAATTACTGGAACAGGAAAAGACGGGCGTTTACGTAAAAGTGATGTTTCAGAATATCTAGAAAACGGTCGTCCGTTTCAATTTTCGCAAGCAGTTTCAGAACCTTCAGGATTTCAAATTCCAGACTTAAAGTTCGACAAAGGAAAAGGCAAAATAGTAGAGATGGATCGTATGCGGCAGATGATTGCAGACCATATGGTTTATAGTAAACATACTTCGCCTCACGTAACCGCTTATGTGGAAGCTGATTTAACCGAAATGGTAAATTGGAGAAATGAAAATAAGGTAGCTTTTCATGAAAAACACAACGAAAAACTCACCTTTACTCCGTTATTTATAGAATATGTAGCAAAGGCTATTAAAGATTTTCCAATGATAAATTCTGCATTAGATGGCAGAAATATAATAGTAAAAGACGATATAAATATTGGAATGGCAACTGCCCTACCCTCTGGAAACTTGATAGTTCCTGTTATAAGGAATGCAGATAAAAAAAGCTTAATTGAATTAGCTAAAAATATAAATGAATTAGCTGTAAAAGCTCGCGATAATAAACTGAAAAGCGACGATATGCAAGGAAGCACCTTTACAATAAGTAATGTTGGCACCTTCGGAAGTTTAATGGGAACACCAATAATTAATCAGCCCGAAGCCGCAATTTTAGCAATTGGAATTATTAAAAAACGCGCCGAAGTAATGGAGCGTGAAGGTGGAGATACTATTGAAATAAGACAAATGATGTATCTTTCCCTTTCTTTTGACCATAGAATAATTGATGGTTATTTGGCAGGTTCTTTTTTAAGAAGAATTGGCGATTATATGGAACAGTTTGATTCCAAAATAAAAATTTGATTGTAAGACCTGACATGTTTTAACATAACAAAAAAAAGTAAATTCGTGGTTAAAAACATAAACAAAGACATACTCGATAAAGCCTTCAAAACCCTCGTAACTGCAAAAGCAATGACCGAGATTTATGAAGAAAATTTTAAGACCGTTTCAAAATACGTTCACGCTACTTCACGTGGCCACGAAGTAATACAAATCGCTCTAGGAATGCAACTTCTTCCACAAGATTATGCATTTCCTTATTACAGAGACGATGCAATGTTATTGTCTATAGGAATGAAACCGTACGAATTAATGCTACAGGTTTTGGCGAAAAAAGACGATCCGTTTTCTGGCGGAAGAACTTATTACTGTCACCCAAGTTTGCGCGATGACGACAAACCAAAAATTCCACATCAAAGTTCTGCTACAGGAATGCAGGCCATTCCGGCAACTGGCGTGGCAATGGGATTTTGGTATAAAGAATCTTTCAATTCAGAATTCAAAATTCAGAATTCAGAATTGCCTATTGTCGTTTGCAGTTTGGGCGATGCCTCTGTAACCGAAGGCGAAATTGCCGAAGCCTTCCAAATGGCAGCGTTGAAACAATTGCCAATTCTATATTTAGTGCAAGACAATGGTTGGGATATTTCTGCCAATGCTGCTGAAACACGAGCCCAAAATGCTTTTGAATACGCAAAAGGATTTAAAGGGTTGGAAGCAATTTCAATAGACGGAACCGATTTTGAAGAAAGTTACAATACCATACAAAATGTAATTTCAAAAATAAGAACAGAAAGAAGACCTTTTTTAATTCACGCAAGAGTTCCGCTACTAAACCACCACACTTCAGGTGTTAGGATGGAATTTTATCGCGATGATTTAGAAGAAGCCCGAAGCCGCGATCCTTACCCGAAATTGAAACCCCTTTTGATTAAAAATGGTTTTTCTGAAAAAAAACTCGGAGAAATTGAAACCGAAATCGAAACCGAAATCGAAGAGTCCTTGAACAATGCCCTAAAAGCCGAAGATCCAAAAGCCGAAGATTTATTTACCCACGATTTTGCCCCAACACCAATTACCGAAGAAGTAGGTGAAAGAAGCCCAAAAGGAGCCGAAAAAGTGGTGATGGTAGATTGTGCGCTTTTCGCCATTGAAGAATTGATGACGAAACATAAAGAATGTTTGCTTTACGGTCAAGATGTAGGTGCACGTTTGGGAGGTGTTTTTCGCGAAGCGGCAACCTTGGCACAAAAATTTGGCGATAATCGTGTTTTTAACACACCAATTCAAGAAGCTTTTATCGTTGGAAGTACCGTAGGAATGAGTGCCGTTGGTCTAAAACCAATTGTTGAAGTTCAATTTGCAGATTATATTTGGCCTGGCCTAAATCAATTATTTACAGAAGTTTCTCGAAGCTGTTATCTTTCTAACGGGAAGTGGCCAGTTTCAATGGTGCTACGTGTGCCAATTGGCGCTTATGGCAGCGGTGGCCCTTATCATTCCTCGTCTGTGGAAAGTGTTATTACAAACATTCGTGGAATTAAAATTGCTTATCCCAGTAACGGTGCAGATTTAAAGGGTCTAATGAAAGCAGCCTATTACGACCCAAACCCGGTAGTTATTTTTGAACACAAAGGTTTGTATTGGAGCAAAGTAAAAGGAACAAAAGGTGCAACCTCAATAATGCCTTCTGAAGATTATGTTTTACCTTTCGGAAAAGCTTGGGTGCTTCAAGAAATTTGGAAACAAGAAGAGGAAGAGACACTTTCAATAATTACTTACGGCATGGGAGTGCATTGGGCTATGAATGCTTCTGATGAACTTGGAATGCAAGATAAAATTGAGGTTGTAGATCTTAGAACACTTCATCCTTTAGATTATGAAACTGTTTTTAAAAGCGTAAAGAAGTGTGGAAAATGTTTAATTGTTACTGAAGAACCTTCAGATAATGGTTTTAGTAGGGGATTACAAGGAAAAATTCAAGAAGAATGTTTTCAGCAATTGGATGCTCCAGTAATGCTAATTGGTTCAGAAAACATGCCTGCTATTCCTTTAAACTCAATTTTAGAAGAAACCATGATTCCTTCTACTGAAAAGGTAAAACAGAAAATATTAAAAATTTTAGGGTATTAGATCCTGTTTTTTGAATTCTTCTCTTTAAAATCCATTATTTTTGAATTTTAACCAATAAAACCTAAAACTAATGGAATTCAACGTTGACTCAATTTATGAAATGATTATTGCCTATGCCCCAAAGGTTTTAGGCGCAATTTTAACCTTAGTAATCGGTTTTTGGCTGGCTAATTTTTTAGCCAAGAACGTTAAAAAAACTTTAGAAAAAAGAAATGTAGATAAGTCACTTGTGCCCTTTTTAGAATCACTCGTTAATATAGGACTTAAAATTTTGGTGGTCTTAAGTGCAGCTTCCATGTTTGGGTTAGAAGTAACTTCATTCGTGGCTATTTTTGGGGCTTTGGCTTTCGCAATAGGTATGGCATTACAAGGCAACTTATCGCATATGGCGGCAGGTATACTGATTTTGTTCTTCAAACCATTTAAAGTGGACGATTTTATAGTAACCAATGGTTATTCTGGAACGGTTACTGAAATTAGCATTTTTAACACTATTCTTACTACATTGGATAATAGAATTATCATTATTCCCAATGGTACAATAACCGCTAATCCTTTAGAAAACTTAACTAAAAATTCAATTCGTAAAGTGCCATTGACTTTCGGAATAGGTTATGGCGATGACATTGATAAAGCAAGAAGTGTAATAGAAAAAGTAGTCGCATCTTGCCCTCAAATAATGCAAGAAAGACCTACAGATATATTTGTTTCGGAATTGGGAGACTCATCTGTAAATTTTGTAGTTCGCCCTTGGTGCAAAACCGAAGATTATTGGACTGTAAACTTTTATATGCAAGAGAACATAAAGAAAGAGTTTGATAAAAATGATATTGGTATCCCATTCCCACAAATGGATGTGCATATGCATAAAACTGATAACGCTTAAGTTTTTTAATAGCAAAAATAAACTTCGCATATTTTAAAGTGAAGTTAGGCATCAAAGAAAGTGCTAAATTCAGTTCTTTTTTTGATGCCTTTTTATTTTTGTGAAGTCTAGCAAGAACCTTTATACTATAAAATTATATGCTTATCCGTAAGGTTCCCCAAGATAATTCCATCTATGTGATACA
>CAZFUX010000013.1:0-22109 GCA_964522085.1 uncultured Aequorivita sp. | reverse complement strand
AGGCTACATCAGTAGCTTCTGTTAATGGTAAGGCTGTGAAAAAAGAGCAGTATATACTCACTACACATAGGAACCCGAAAAATCGGGTTTAATAATTTGAAACCAATCCTGTCCTAAATAAATTTGGGGCACATAAAATCTAACCATTTTATGTACCCCAAATTTATTTAGGACAGGATTGATAAAAAACTTATTTTCTTCATTTTATGTTCAATATTTTGTTTGTAACGAGTAATGTTTTCACTTTTATTATGGTGAATTTTTTATCAAAAGGTATACCCGAAGTATTGCTATAATGAAGCAACCACAGAAATTTCCACATTTACAAACTTAGGCAAGTTTGCAACTTCAATAGTTTCGCGGGCTGGGGCAGTGGCTTTGTTAAAATAGGTTGCATAAACTTCGTTTATAGCTGCAAAGTTGTGCATATCGCTAATAAAAATTGAGCTTTTAAGTACATTTTCGAAAGTCATTCCTGCTTCAGTTAGTATGGCTTTTAGGTTTTCCATTACCAATTTGGTTTCAGACTTTATATCGTCTATTTCTAAAGTTCCGGTTTTTGGATTGATAGCTATTTGCCCAGAAGTGTAAAGCATATTTCCGTTTAAAACCGCTTGATTGTAAGGACCGATTGGGGCAGGGGCATTTATGGTGGTAATTATTTTCTTCATATTAATTGTGTTTGTGGTTTATTGTCTGTGTTTAGGGTTAATTGGTTTAGAAACAACTAATCTATAAACTCCAAACGATAAACGGCTACAAGCCTTTGTCACTCTCCCTACGCTTATCATACTTAATATCACTAAGCACAGAAGATTTTATACCTATAAAGAAGTACCAAGCTGTGTTTATACTGCCAATAGGCGTCCAGTTAAAACTCATTTGCCAGCTTTCTAAATCTCGCTGAAAACGAAACTGTGTTAGTGTTACACCTTTATTCTTAAAATCATAACCCGAAGAAACTCCAACAGTCCAGCGTGGCGCTAGCTCCAAATTTGTACTCATCATAAACGATTGACTGGATATTTCGTTTTGTCGTTGAGCGTTACCGTAGGTTATGGTATACGCAAAACGTACATCCCACGGAATGCTGTAGTTATACCATTCTACGTTGGTTCTGTCTACATCATCATCTTTATCATTATAAATCTGTCCGTCATAAATGTTTGAAGCTTCCCCAAAAAGATCATCGGGTCGTCCACCATTTCTAAAGGTTTCGTTGTCAATTCCCGTATCCTTCGTTTTTGCTTCAAAATCTTTACTACTAAAAGAGTAATTAACACTCACATTTGCGTTGGTAAGCCTAAAAAGACTCCCACCGTTATTAATATTGAAAACATCAACTTTTTTATTGTTGTTATCTAAAGCATAGGGATCTAAAGTTCCGCTGAAGTTAAAATCAAGTTTTTCTACAATGGGAATACTTCCTGAAAATTGAAGTGGACTCCATTGTAACGAATCGCCTGCAAGATTATAGGCTGTAGAAAAATTAAGATTATTCAGTATAATCATTTTTTTAGGTTCTACAGAAGTTGTATCACGATCGCGCACTTTTGCTTCAAAGGTATTGCTTAAGGACATGCCAATACTACTGGAGTATGTTTTGCTGGGTGCGCCGTATAGGGTGTTTTCGAAACGGGAATAGGATACTACTTGAGCAGCCTCATTTGCAGTTTGTGGTATAATGAATTCATCGTAATACCTGTCAAAACTAGGATTAATATTATAGCTAATGGACGGACGGACTACGTGGCGTAGGGCTTGTACTTTATTGATTTTGCCAAAATTGAATAATCCATAAAGTGTAGTTCCTAAACTGGTCGAAAAATTATAAGTTCTATAACTTTCAAAACCTGAAACAGTGTCTTTAACGATTCCTCCAAGACCATCTAACGCAGTTTCATCATAGCGTTGGCGTGTACTTTTTAACACCCAAGTTTCTTGATAGTTAGTTCCTGTAGAAGCGCTTAAATATTTTAATATCTTAAAGTTTGTTGTAATAGGAATAGTATGTCGAGCACCAATCTGTGCGCTATTAAACATTTCTGGCTTAAAGAAAAGCGAATCTACCGTCTGTATTCTATTTTCTGCAGAAACATCATACTGAAAGTTTATATTCTGAATAATTCCTTTTTTAACGCCATCTTTTGGTGCAAAAGGATAAATCCGTGAAACACTTGCATTTAAATTAGGTAAAGACATGTTTATTTGATTCGTCTGCGTATTCTGCGAATGAGTTGCCGCCAACGAAAAGTTTACCTGCGGGTCGCCGTCAAAGCTTTTGGAATACGAAATTGAAGAACTTAAATTGTTAACCAACGCACTTGCATTGTTGGTTTGGTTAATAGATTCTCTAAAATATTGACTACTACCTAAATTTACTGATGCAGAAAAACGTGAACTTGGGTTACTCTTGGTATCCTGTGTGTGAGACCAGCGTATATTATAATTACTACTTTGTTGAAAATCAGGAAAACCACGTTCTTCTTGTATTAGGTTTTCATAACGTACGCTTACATTTCCGCGGTATTTGTATTTTAAAATATATGCTGATTCACCACGTAGTGCGTAACTACCGTTGGTGTAATAATCACCCAAAATGCTTAAATCTAAATAATCATTAATGGCGAAGTAGTACCCACCGTTTTGCAGAAAAAAACCACGACTGTTATTTTCACCAAAAGAAGGGATTATAAAACCCGAAGTACGATCTTCCGTAAGCGGAAAGTATGCAAACGGTAGCCCTATAGGCGTTGGTACATCGGCAATGTACATATTGGTTAAACCCGTTACAATTTTTTTCTTCGGAACAAATTTTGCTTTTCGAGTATAGAAATAATATTCAGGATCATCAATATTTTTTGAAGTAGTAAATTTCACATTCCGAAGATATACTACCGAATCGTTTACTTTTTTAGTTACTTCAGCAATTACATTGAAACCATTTCGCTCCGTCCGGCTGTTATACACTAAAGCTTTTTTAGAATTAAAATTATAACGTATAGAATCTGGCTCCACTTTATTCGTAGCCTGAACAAAAATAGGCCGCTGGCTGTAAACGCCCGCACTGTCTATTCCTTTGGCATATACTTCGTTTTTGTTATAATCTAGAATTATTAAACCAGCATCAATACGCATATCGCCATAAATAATATAGGCGTTGTTATACATATATACTTTGTTTTCCTTTCTATTCAGTAGTACATAATCTTCACCATAATAATCAACTATATCAGTCAAGGTTTCTTTGGGAGGCTTTATAGAATCTGGTCTTACAGTGTCTTGGTCCTTTTTATTTATTTCTTCAACAATAGGTTTTAAGTTTACTGAAATCGTGTCTTCATTACTAGTCTTGGGGATATTAGTTTCGTTTTTCGGCGGAATATCCTGTGAATGCAAAATGCCGCTGCCAAAAAGCAGAAATGTTAGTAAGATTGTTAAGTAATGCCTGTTGCTGCGCAATGTGCTGATGCTATTATTTTGTAGTTTTGGCTCAGTATTTGAAACGTTCAAAAATAAACATATTTTTTGGGGTAGGTTTTTTTTAATGAAATTTTTAGAAAAAAGAAAACGCTACCCAACACTTCTAGCATTTCAAACGCTTGAAGTCAATAACAAATAAATAAAAAACTCGTTAAAATGTATATGAAAACGAAACTCTTTACTTCTTTCGTATTAATTATTAGTCTTGCATTTTTTTCATTCACTATTTCGGCAGCTGAAAACCCTATTAAAACCTTTGTCGTTGTATTGGATGCGGGGCATGGTGGTCATGATCACGGAAACAAAGGAAAAAAGGGAAGTGGTTATAAAGAGTCCGAAATATCTTTAAACATAGTTTTAAAAGTAGGAGCGGAGCTTGAAAAACTTCCTAATGTTAAAGTTATTTATACTCGTAAAACTGATGTTTTTGTTGAATTGCGTGAAAGAGCGGCAATAGCCAATAGAGCAGATGCCGATCTTTTTGTGTCGGTTCATTGTAATGCCCACAATAGTGATGCTTTTGGTGCTGAAACATTTGTATTGGGGCTTCATAAAAGCCAAGCCAACTTTGAAGTTGCAAAAAAGGAAAATGAGGTAATTTATCTAGAAGAAAATTACGAAGAAAAATATGGAGGCTTTGATCCAAACGCACCTGAGTCGTTGATAGGAATGGTATTAATGCAAGAAGAGTACCTAGACCAAAGTATTCTTTTGGCTAGTTTGGTTCAAAACAATGTAATAAACAATTTAAAAAGAAAAGACAGAAGTGTAAAACAGGCAGGTTTTTGGGTGCTTCACAATACTTATATGCCAAGTATTTTAATAGAAATTGGTTTTTTAACCAATGCTACTGAAGGTGCATATTTAAACTCCGCCAAAGGTCAGCTAGAAATGTCTAGAGAAATTGGCTATGCTATTAAAGGTTATATTGGGAGTATTTCTGTTACCGACGAAAAAATAAAACATCCTGAAGTAAAAGAACTAGAGGTTGAAAAAATAATTGAAACAATTAAAGAAGATATCTTTGAAGGCATAACCTTCAAAGTACAAATAGCCGCAACCAGTAAAAAAATAGACCCTAAACCCAATAACTTTAAAGGTCTTAAAGATATTAATCGTGAAAAGGAAGGTGGGCTTTTTAAATTTTATTATGGCCAAACTTCCGACTATAATAAAATTCAAGTAATGAAAACCTTCGCACAACAAAAAGGCTATCCTTCGTCATATATTGTAGCCTTTAAAAAAGGAAAAAAAGTTAATGTTTCAGAAGTGTTAAAATCAAAAGCCAATTAGTCGGCATTCCTTATATTTATCCCTTAAATTTGTTTAAAATAAAAAATTGCACCCTTGAAACTATCTAAAGAAGTAAAAACCGGAATTCTCGCTATTGGCGCTATATTGTTGTTAATATTTGGCTACAATTTTTTAAAAGGCACAAACTTGCTTGACAAAAACCGAGAATTTTATGTAAAATATGATAATGTAGAAGGCTTGGCGCAAGCAGCACCTGTTACAATTAATGGTTTAACAGTAGGAAAGGTTCAAAAAATTTCTTTTGCAAACGCAAAAGGTGGTTTGGTCGTAAAATTTGCAGTTGAAAAAGATTTTGAATTTTCAAAAAACAGTGTGGTTAGAATATATAGCTCTGGCTTACTTGGTGGTAAAAATCTAGGTATTTTTCCTGGTTATGGTCCAAACACCGCTAAAAGTGGTGATACACTGCGTGGCGATGTAGAAGACGGAATGCTTACTGCAGTTACAAAAGCTCTTGGTCCATTAGAAAAAAAGGTAAACAATACATTGGCAACGGTAGATACCTTAATGTTGAGCGTTACCTCAATTGTAGATGAAGATACTCGCAACAACTTACAACAAGCCATTGCGAATCTTAATACAACTTTAAATTCCTTTGCAGGTGTTTCTGAAAAACTAAATAACATACTTGGCAACAACACAGGAAAACTAGATAATATTTTTACAAACCTTGACAAAACAGCCAATAACCTTTCAAAGCTAACAGATTCCTTAGCACAATTAGAAACAGGAAAACTAGTAACCGACCTTCAGAATGTAGTAGATAAAATGGATAAAATCGTTGCTGGAGTAGATAATGGCGAAGGCTCTATTGGAAAACTTTTAAAAGACGACAAGCTTTACGAAAATCTAGAAGGTGCATCAAGACAGCTTGAGCAATTGCTACAAGATGTAAAATTAAATCCGAAACGCTATGTGCATATTTCAGTTTTCGGTAAAAAGAATAAAGAATACGAAACGCCAGACAACCCAGAAGAATAATCCATGCAATACCTTCCAAACATTCTTTTTGCCATCATCCTCGCAACAGGTGTTGGCTATTTTACCTTTAATATTCGTAAAGTTATTCGCAACATTAAGTTGGGGCAGAAAGTAGATGCTTCAAATAATACAGGTGAAAGATGGGGCTACGTGGCACGTATCGCACTTGGGCAATCAAAAATGGTGGTTCGGCCAGTTTCTGGTTTACTTCACATTATTGTTTACCTAGGTTTCATAATTATTAATATTGAAGTACTCGAAATTATTATAGACGGTATTTTCGGGACACATCGTATCTTTTCTTCAATAGGAAGCCTTTATGGATTTCTAATAGGTTGTTTTGAAATCTTAGCACTTTTGGTATTTGTTTCAGTAACTATATTTTGGTTACGAAGAAATATATTAAAAATACAACGTTTCTGGAAACCCGAAATGAAAGGGTGGCCAAAAAACGACGGTAACTTCATTCTTTATTTTGAAATGGTTTTAATGACACTTTTCTTGGTAATGAATGCAACCGATATTTCTTTTCAGGAAATGAACAATGGTAATATAATTTCAAAATACATTGCAGGCTGGTTTAGTGGTACTTCGGTAGATACAATTCATATTATTGAACGTGCTGCCTGGTGGCTTCATATTATAGGAATATTAATATTTCTTAATTATTTATACTTTTCAAAACACCTTCATATAATGTTGGCTTTTCCAAATGTTTACTTCGGAAAAGTGGTTCCAAAAGGAAAATTCAAAAATCTTGAATCTGTTACAAACGAAGTAAAAATGATGATGGATCCTAACATTGATCCATTTGCAGCACCCGCAGAAGGAGCAACAGAAGTTCCTGCAAAATTTGGCGCAAGTGATGTTTTAGATTTAAACAGAATTCAACTATTAAACGCATACACCTGCACAGAATGCGGCCGCTGTACAGATGAATGCCCAGCAAACAATACAGGTAAAAAGCTATCGCCACGAAAAATAATGATGGACACCCGCGACCGTTTGGAAGAAGTTGGTAAAAACATTGACAAAAACGGAGAATTTAAACCAGACGGAAAACAACTTTTAGACGATTACATTTCTCGCGAAGAACTTTGGGCCTGCACAACTTGTAATGCCTGTGTAGAAGCCTGTCCTGTAAGTATAGACCCGTTGAGTATTATAATGGATATGCGTCAATACTTGGTCATGGAACAATCTGCAGCACCAACGGAACTTAACGGAGCAATGACCAATATTGAAAACAACGGCGCACCCTGGCCTTATAACCAGATGGATAGACTTAATTGGAAGGACGAGAAATAACATTAATTTGTTAATTAGTGGCAAAAAAACAATAACATGCAAAAAGAAGAAGTAGAAAAAATGTTACACGATAAAGTAGAAGCGGGAGAACACGTAAGCCCAATTCTACCTGAAGGAGTAAAAAACTACTTAATAGATATAGACGGTACCATAACAGACGACATTCCAAACGAGGAACCTGAGAATGGCAACTTGCAAACCATTTCCGGATGCTTTAAAAACGTTGAATAAATGGTACGATGAAGGGCATATTATATGTTTTTTCACATCACGTACCGAAGCTCATCGTGAAGTAACCGAAAATTGGCTCAACAAACACGGCTTTAAATTTCACAGCATGTTAATGGGCAAACCACGAGGTGGAAACTATCATTGGGTGGACAACCATTTGGTAAAAGCCACTAGATATAGAGGTAAATTTACTGATTTGGTAGAAAAAGAAGTAACTATTGAAGTATTTAAAGATTAAATTAAAATTCTAAGTATAAATTCTAAAAGGTCTAACCTTTAACAACTAGGAACCAGAAACTTGAAAACAATGAGTGAACAAATAAAAGTCCCAACAATGGCCGAATATATGGCCCAAGGCAAACAACCTGAAGTATTGTTCTGGGTAGGTTGCGCAGGGAGTTTTGACGACCGTGCAAAAAAAATAACAAAAGCCTTTATAAAATTATTAAACAAAGCAAACATAGATTTCGCAGTGCTAGGAACTGAAGAAAGCTGTACCGGTGATCCCGCAAAAAGAGCAGGAAACGAGTTTCTTTTCCAAATGCAAGCAATGACTAATATTGAAGTTTTAAATGCATACGAAGTAAAAAAGATTGTAACCGCCTGTCCGCATTGCTTTAACACTATAAAAAATGAGTATCCCGAACTTGGCGGAAATTATGAAATTTTGCACCATACTCAATTTCTTAAAGGATTGATGGAAGAGGGTAGATTAAAGGTTGAAGGCGGAAAGTTCAAAGGAAAAAAAATAACATTCCACGATCCTTGTTATTTGGGAAGAGCAAATGGCGAATATGAAGCTCCGCGTGAGCTACTTCAAAAACTAGAAGTTGAACTAACCGAAATGAAACGCAGCAAAAAACACGGTATGTGCTGTGGTGCTGGTGGCGCACAGATGTTTAAAGACGCAGAACCAGGCGATAAAGAGGTAAATGTCTTACGCACTGAACAAGCTTTAGAAACTTCATCAAAAATAATAGCTACGGGTTGTCCGTTCTGTATGGTAATGATGAGTGATGGCGTAAAAGCTAAAAACGAAGAAGAAAACGTACAAGTAGTGGACATTGCAGAAATGATTGCAAATGCTGAAGATTTATAAACAATGCTAACAGACTTCAAAAACTTACCCGATGATTCCAGAGTATGGATTTATCAAGCAAATAGAAAAATGAGCGACGATGAAGTTGCTGAAATAACGGAACTTTCAAACGATTTCCTAACCAAATGGACTGCTCACGGCGCCGAATTGGAAGCTGGACTCGAAATAAAATACAATCGTTTTATAGTTATCGGTCTAAATCAAGCAAATGCTTCGGCATCGGGCTGTAGTATTGATACTTCGGTACATTTCATTCAATCACTTCAAGAAAAATTTGATTTAGATTTACTAGATAAAATGAATGTTACCTTTTATTCAGGTGAATATATAGCTTACAAAACGTTGGCCGATTTCAGAAAAATGGCGAAAGACAAATCGGTTTCAAAAAACACAGTCGTCTTCAATAATCTTGTAAACACAAAAGCCGAATACCTTGAAAACTGGGAAGTTCCCGCTACCGAAAGCTGGCACAATCGTTTTTTATCTTAATTACCCCTCTATTTATACTATGAATAAATTTCTGCTTGCAGCCATTCTTACATTCTTGCTATTTCCAGCATTTACATTTGCACAGGAAAACAATCCTCTAATTCTTAAAAAAGATTTTCAAAATCAAAAAAAATGGGTAGATAGCATCTACGACAACATGTCTTTGGAAGAAAAAATGGGCCAACTCTTTATGGCAGACATTTTTAGTAGCGATCCAACCTCTAAATCTGATAAAATAAAGGATTTAATAACCAATTATCATTTGGGTGGTGTAATTTTTTCAAAAGGTGGCCCTATGCGTCAAGCCAAGCTTAATAACGAGTTTCAGTCGCTTGCCAAAGTACCGTTACTAGTTGGGATGGATGCAGAATGGGGTTTAGCCATGCGGTTAGATTCTACCTACGCTTTTCCGTGGAATATGACTTTGGGCGCAATAACCGATAACAAAATCGTTGAAAAAGTAGGAAAACGAATTGGCGAACATTCCAAGCGATTAGGTGTTCATATTAACTTCGCACCTGTAGTAGATATTAATACAAACCCTAAAAATCCAATTATAGGAAATCGTTCTTTTGGTGAAGACAAAGAAAACGTAACCGAAAAGGCTTTAGCATTTATGAAAGGAATGCAAAGCGCAGGCGTTATGGGTAGTGCAAAACATTTTCCCGGCCACGGAGACACCGATATGGATAGCCACAAAGCACTACCAACAATCGATTTTTCTAGAGAACGATTAGACACTTTGGAGTTATACCCTTACAGAAAATTAATAAATGAAGGCTTAAACGGTGTGATGGTTGCCCATCTAAATGTTCCAGCTTTAGAACCACAGATGAATTATCCATCATCACTTTCAACAAAAGTTGTAACAGATTTACTGAAAAAAGAGATGGGTTTCAATGGCTTAATTTTCACAGATGCTCTTAATATGAAAGGAGCTTCAAACTTCAAAAAACCTGGTGAAATTGAATTGGCGGCTTTTTTGGCAGGAAACGATATACTTCTTATTTCTGAGGATGTTCCAAAGGCTATGGAATTTCTTATCAATTCATATAACGAAGAAGTTATTACTGAAAAACGTTTGGCTTATTCAGTTAAAAAAATTCTTTATGCAAAGTATAAAGTTGGTTTAAACAACTATAAGCCTGTAAATATGAGTTATTTAGCTGAAGATCTAAATACAGTAAATGACGACGCACTTTATGAAGAAGCAATGAGTAATGCACTTACAGTCCTTAAAAACGATCGCGCTATACTTCCTATAAAAGATTTGCAAAAGAAAAAGATAGCATACATCAATTTTGGAGATGATTCTGGCGAATATTTTTTAAATGAATTGAAAAAGTACGCACCAGTGCAATGGGTGAAGGAAAATAGTTTGGGCGATTACGTTCAGAAATTAAAAGAATTTAATTATGTAATCGTTGGTTTTCATAAAAGCAATGATAACCCTTGGAAAAGCTTCGAATTTTCTGAAAAAGAACTCGTTTGGTTATATGAAATTGCACGTACAAACACCGTAATTCTTGATATTTTTGCACGTTCCTACGCGATGCTGGATGTAAAAACAACTGCAAATTTTGAAGGCATCATTATGTCTTACCAGAACAGTAAAATTGCACAAGAGCTTTCGGCACAATTAATTTTTGGAGCGCGTGAAGCTAAAGGAAAACTACCTGTTTCTTTAGGCGAAAATTTTCCGTTAAATACTTTTTTGCAAACAAAAACCTTACGAAGACTTCAATACGGAACACCTGAAAGTGTAGGTGTTAACAGCTATAAACTAAAAAAAATAGATTCCGTCGCAAATGTTGGTCTAAAAGAAGGAATGTACCCTGGCGCTCAGATTTTAGTTGCACGTAAAGGAAAGGTTATTTATCAGAAAAGCTTTGGTTATCACGAATACGATAAAAAAACGGAAGTAAAAGACACCGATATTTATGATCTTGCTTCACTTACTAAAATTCTGGCAACGTTACCAATCGTAATGCAATTGGCAGATAAAAAAGAATTAACGCTAAATACCAAACTTTCAGAAATGCTTCCAGAGTATAAAAACTCTAACAAAGCAAACGTAACAATTAAGCAAATGCTTTCGCATTACGCACGTTTTAAAGCTTGGATTCCATTTTACAGACATACGTATAACGAAGAAAAAATTGGGGTTTCTTCAAAATACTATTCTGATGTTCCTGCAAAAGATTTCAATGTTGAGGTTGCCGAAAACCTTTATATGCGAAGAGATTATATAGATACAATCTACAAAACAATCCGTGAAAGCGAATTAAACAGTAGATTATCTTATAAATACAGCGATTTGCCTTATTATATTCTGAAAAAATATTTAGAAGAAAAGTTTAACAAACCTTTGGAAATAATAGTTCAAGAAAACTATTTCGAGTCTTTGGGTGCTAATTATACTACTTACAAACCGCTTGATAAATTTTCAAAAGATCAAATTCCACCTACAGAGCAGGACGATGTTTTCAGAAAACAGAAAGTTCAGGGTTATGTAAACGACCAAGGTGCGGCAATGCTTGGCGGCGTTAGTGGTCACGCAGGGTTATTCAGTAATAGTAACGATGTTGCAAAAATAATGCAAATGTATCTTTGGAAAGGCTTTTATGGTGGCACTAGGTATTTTAACCCGGATGTTTTGGATCTTTTCAACACGTGTTATTATTGCAAAGACGATGTAAGAAGAGGAGTTGGTTTCGACAAACCCCAACTCGGAACATCAGGTCCAACCTGTGGTTGCGTTTCAATGACCAGTTTTGGGCATAGTGGTTTTACAGGAACCTTTGCGTGGGCAGACCCCGAACAGGAAATTGTATATGTGTTTTTATCCAACAGAACATTCCCTGATTCAGAAAACCGAAAGTTAATAAAAAGCGATTTACGCAGTAAAATTCAGGAAGCCATTTATGATGCGATTGATTATTAAAAGAAACTTAAGGGAGTCAAGACCGCTTCGCTACATGGCCCAACACGAATTTTGATTGAGTTAAAATAATTTAAATTGAATAACAAACCGTCCTGTTTCCCTGCAGTCCTGTTTCTTGATTCAAATATATATATATATGAAAATAGCAATAGTATGTTATCCAACCTTTGGTGGTAGTGGTGTAGTTGCTACCGAACTAGGCTTGGCACTTGCAGAACACGGTCACGAAGTACATTTTATCACGTATAAACAACCTGTTAGGTTAGAGCTACTTTCAAAAAACATCCATTTTCACGAAGTTTCAGTTCCAGAATATCCATTATTTCACTTTCAACCTTATGAACTTGCGCTTTCAAGCAAGTTAGTCGATATGGTAAAGCTTCATAAAATTGAAGTTATGCACGTACATTACGCCATACCACATGCATACGCAGGTTATATGGCAAAGAAAATGTTGGCCGAAGAAAACATCTACATCCCAATGGTAACAACGCTTCACGGAACTGATATTACGCTAGTTGGCAGCCATCCATTTTATAAGCCAGCAGTAACTTTCAGTATAAATAATAGTGACGTTGTAACTTCGGTTTCACAAAGTTTGAAAGAAGACACACTTCATCTTTTCGATATTAGGAAGGAAATTCATGTAGTTCCTAATTTTATTGATATTCCTAAGAAAGTAAATACGTTTACAGACTGTCAGCGTGATTTAATGGCGCATAAGGATGAACGTATTATTACACACGTTAGTAATCTTCGGAAAGTAAAACGCGTGACAGATGTTATAGAGGTTTTTGATAGAATCCAGAAAAAAATTCCTTCAAAATTAATTATGGTTGGCGAAGGACCGGAACGTGAGGCTTGCGAACGTTTATGTGTTGAAAAAAATATTGAAGAAAAAGTGCTTTTTGTTGGTAATAGTAATGAAGTAGATAAAATTTTATGCTTCACAGATCTTTTTATTCTTCCTTCCGAAAAAGAGAGTTTTGGTCTTGCAGCTTTAGAAGCAATGGCGTGTGGTGCTCCTGTAATATCAAGCAATACAGGCGGTTTGCCCGAAGTGAATATTGAAGGCGTAAGTGGTTTTTTAAGCGAAGTAGGCAATGTAGATGAAATGGCCGAAAACGCTTTAAAGATTTTAGCTTCAGATGAAATTTTGAACAAATTTAAAAAACAAGCTATTGAAACCGCAATGATTTTCGACACAAAGAAAATTGTGCCTCTTTACGAAGCTTTATATAAAGAAGCAATTAAACTGCGAAAAGCTGATGTCATTTAAAAAACCTCTTAATAATAGAGAAAATAAAAATATCAAACTGAGCGTAGTCTAAATTATAATTTTAATCGACTACGTTCAATTTGATAAAATTAATTTTTCACTTTTTAATAAGTAACTTTTAAATATATCCTTAAAATTGGTAACGTGCGCTTAAGCCAACACCAATATTTAAGTCGTCTCGAGAGCCTAAATTTACTCTAGGCCTTACATCTAAAGACACAAGTAATGGGAAATCAAAATTGTATTCAATACCAACATCGCCAGTTACAAAAACAAATGCCTCAGAATCTCTATACTTTTTATTATTGAAAGGAGAGTCAGTATCATAATATTCATAACGTTCCAACCCTACACCTGCACCCGGACCTGCATACCAATTAAAACTGCCATCAATATTCCAAACCCACTGATAAATACCGGTTAGTTTTGCGGTATCGTAATTTCGATCACTTTGCCAGCCTAAACCTAGTTCCAGCCTATTATTATCGCCCAAAGTCCTTTGATAGTTGACTTCTGGCCCAAAACCACCACTATCACCTATGCGAACACCAATAGCGTTTTTTGAAATTTCCTGAGCATTAGATTGAAATCCAAAAGCTGCAATAACAATAATTAATAAAATTGATTTTTTCATGATTTTTTACTTTAGTTTTAATCAGCAAACATAACGGTATAATTAATATAGAATTGTTAACAGCCCGCCAATCCAAGTGCTGAAATTTACAAAGTTTTGTTAAGGAATTTTCTACATTTACAATTCAAGATATGAAAGACCAATTCAAAGATTTTAAAAAGATTTTTAATGGCGAATTTTTCACAGATTCACTACATAAATCGCTTTATTCAACAGATGCTTCAGTTTACCGAAAAATTCCATTGGCGGTAGCATATCCAAGAAATATTGAGGCAATAAAGCAATTAGTTCGCTTTGCTTTAAACAATAAAACTTCATTAATTCCTCGTACAGCTGGTACTTCATTAGCAGGCCAATGTGTAGGCGAGGGGATTGTAGTAGATGTTTCGATGCATTTCACTAAAATTATTTCTTTAGATGTTGAAAATAGAACTGTAATACTTCAACCAGGCGTTATTAGGGACGAATTGAACGCTTATTTAAAACCCCACGGACTTTTCTTCGGTCCAAATACTTCAACCAGCAATCGCTGTATGATTGGCGGAATGGTTGGCAACAATAGTAGTGGTACGACCTCAATCCAATATCGGGTTACACGTGATAAGGTTTTAAAGCTAAAAACAATACTTTCTGACGGAAGTGAAGCCATTTTTGAACCACTTACAAAAGATGAATTTCTGAAGAAAACAAAACTTGATTCTTTGGAAGGAAAAATATACAAAATTCTTTACGATGAATTAATTTCCGAAGAAACCCAACAAGAAATTTGGAAAGAATTCCCAAAGCCCGAAATACATAGAAGAAACACAGGTTATGCCGTTGATAGTTTACTGAATACAACCGTTTTTGGAGAATTTGAAGAAGAAATAAACATCTGTAAATTACTCTGTGGAAGCGAGGGAACTCTTGCTTTTACTACTGAAATTACACTTCAATTAGATCCGTTGCCGCCACAATTTACCGCAATGGTAGCAACACATTATGAAACCCTTGAAGCTTGTTTAAACGACGTCGTTATTGCAATGCAACACAATCTACACACTTGCGAAATGATGGACAGTGTAATTTTAGATTGTACCAAAAAAAATAAAACCTACGAACCATATCGTTTTTTTGTGGAAGGAAATCCAAAGGCAATTTTGCTTTTAGAGTTAAAAAGTAATTCTGAAGAAGATTTAGAAAAGCAAACGGAAGCATTATTAAAATCCTTAGAATTATCAAACCACAGCTATCACAATCCAGTTTTAAAAGGCGAAGAAATTGAAATGGCTTTGGAATTACGTAAAGCAGGCTTGGGGCTTTTAGGAAATATGGTAGGCGACCGCAAAGCAGTTGCCTGCATTGAGGACACAGCGGTTGCTCTTGAAGATTTACCTAAATATATAAGTGAATTTTCAGCCTTAATGAAAAAGTACGACCAGCAGGCTGTCTATTACGCTCACGCTGGCGCAGGAGAGTTACACTTACGACCTATTCTTAATTTGAAAGAGAAAGAAGGCGTGGAATATTTCAGAAGAATAACGACAGATGTTGCTTTGCTTTGTAAAAAATACAAAGGTTCTTTTTCAGGTGAACACGGTGATGGCATTGTGCGCGCAGAGTTTATACCATTAATGATTGGTGAAAAAAATCACGAACTTTTAAAACGAATTAAGTCAGCCTTCGACCCGCAGAACATCTTCAATCCAGGAAAAATTGTGAATGCTTATAAAATGGATGAATCGCTTCGCTATGCGGTAAATAGAAAAAAGCCAGAAATTAAAACTTTGATGGATTTTAACGATTCTGAAGGAATCCTTCGTCTGTCCGAAAAATGTAA
Source organism: uncultured Aequorivita sp. (assembly GCA_964522085.1). Lineage (GTDB taxonomy): Bacteria > Bacteroidota > Bacteroidia > Flavobacteriales > Flavobacteriaceae > Aequorivita. Next base: position 6,528 of record CAZFUX010000013.1, on the reverse strand, counting down.
CGGCAGTGGCGATTGCCGAAAAAGTGCCGATGCGGCAGGAGCAATGTGTCCAAGCTATCACGCAACAAAGAATGAAAAAGACACAACTCGAGCCCGTGCAAATGCTTTAAGAGAAGTTTTAACGAATAATGAAGCCGTTAACAAATTCAATTCTAAAGAGTTGAAGGAGGTTTTTGACCTCTGTATAAGTTGCAAAGCCTGCGCCAGCGAATGTCCTAGCAATGTAGATATAAGCACTGCGAAAGCTGAATTTTTATACCAGTATAATAAGGCAAATGGAGTTTCATTTAGTACTAAATTATTTGGAAAAAGTACGAAGTTGACCAAAATGGCTTCCAAGTTTCCAAGTCTTTCTAATTGGTTTTTTACAAATGTTTTTACTTCAAAAATGATTAAAAATTTTGGAGGAGTTGCCACTGAAAGAAGCTTACCGCTTATCTCAACAAAAAGTTTCAGTAAGGCGATTCAAACATCAGAATATAAGGAATTTAAGTTAATTAATTTAGACGAGACTAAAATAAAATATGTCGTGTTATTTGTTGATGAATTTAGTAATTATTTAGATGCTGAAATTGCCAATGATTCGCTTCAACTTTTATTAAAATTAGGCTACGAAGTCGAAATTATTTCACATTTAGATAGTGCCCGCGCATTAATTAGCAAAGGTTTTTTAGAAGAAGCAAAAGTAGAAATTAATAAAAATATTCAATTTTTAAAAGATAGAATTACAGAAGAAATTCCGCTGGTTGGTATTGAGCCTTCGGCAATTTTAGGATTTCGAGATGAATACCTTCGGTTGGCTACAGATGTTGAGTCGGCTAAAGCTATTTCAAAAAACACCTTTTTGATAGAAGAATTCCTTTCAATTGAAATTACACATGGAAACATCAATCAAAACCAATTTACTTCCGAAGAAAAACACATTAAAATTCATAATCACTGCCATCAAAAATCTTTGAGCAATCAAAAAGTAACTTTCGATATTCTTAATCTTCCGAAAAACTATAAACCAACGATCATTACGTCAGGATGTTGCGGAATGGCCGGAAGTTTTGGTTATGAAAAAGAACATTATGAGGTAAGTATGAAAATTGGGGAGTTGAAGCTGTTTCCATCAATCCGAAAATCTGCTAAAGATACCATTATCGCAGCAAACGGCACGAGTTGCAGATATCAAATTATGGATGGAACAGCTAGAAAACCGCTACATCCAGTTACAATACTTAAAAACGCACTACTTTAAAAACTGACGATTTAAATCTTACTAGAATGATTCCCGACAATTTGATCCACAAATATTTTAGCGAAACAGAATAATAATAGCAATATTTGCAAACATTGAAAAATTTCAGAATAAATAAACCATCAGCAGTCTTTATAAAATATGAAAAGTGAAATGTTGAACGATCACTATTTAGTAATTGGAGCAGGACCAGTTGGTTTAGCAATGGCAAAATCTTTCAAAGATGCCAAAATTCCATACCATCAAGTAGATGCAGATGATGATGTAGGCGGCAATTGGTATCACGGCACATACAAGTCTGCACATATACTTTCGGCTAGAAAGGTGATGGAATATCCAGACTTTAAAATGCCCGAAGATTACCCCGACTTCCCAAGTAGCGGGCAAATGCTTACGTATTATCAAAATTATGCTGCGAACTTTAATTTAACGGATGCTATTCAATTCGATACGAAAGTTATCTATGTTAATCCTATTGATGAAAATTTATGGGAAGTGACTTTTGAAGATAAAACAACGCAGATTTACAAAGGAGTAGTAGTATGTAACGGCCATCATTGGAGTAAAAACTATCCTGAATATGAAGGTGCTTTTACAGGCGATACTTTTCATTCTAAAGATTATAAGTCTTCAGATCAATTAAAAGATAAACGAGTTTTGGTCATTGGCGCGGGGAATTCAGCCTTTGATATTGCATCAGAATCTGCACGAGTAAGTTCCAAAAACTTTTTAAGCGTTAGACGTGGTATCTGGATTTTCCCTAAAACATTCATGGGGAAACCGCTAGCTTCTCTACAAGTGCCGCCCATACCAGACTGGGTTCGGGAAAGGTTAATCAAAATGATGCTTAAGCTTACCATAGGAAGTTATAAGGAATACGGTTTGCCAAAACCAGAATCCAAGGTTTTTGACAGACATCCAACGGTAAATACGGAAACACTAATGCACGTAAAACACGGTAGAACCATAATAAAAGGTGCTGTAAAAAGGTTTTTAGGTTCAAAAATAGAATTTGAAGATGGAAGTATTGAAGACGTTGACACAATTGTTTATGCAACTGGTTTTAAAACCAATTTTCCATTTCTCCCAAAAGAACTTTGTCGTGTAGAAAAAGCACACGTAAAAGTGTATGGTTTTAGTATGTATGATACTTATAAAGGACTTTATTTAGTGGGATGGATGCAACCAAGAGGAGGCGTAGGATCGTTGATTACGCCTTATGCAAATTTATTGGCCCGATTAATAAAACTTCAGGATAAAGTGGAATCTCCTGTTGGTTTAATTTTAAAAGAAACGGGGGAACCCTTGCCAACAAGCCATTTGTTTGGAGGTGCTCAAGTAATAAAATGGATTTCTAAAATTGATAATAAAATAGACAAACTTGAGAAAAAAGGGCTTGAGTTAGACAAAAAATATAATGGGTTTTTAAATAAACCACTTGAAAATGCTTCTGAAAAACATTTAGAAGATATGCAGGTTTATTAATTTGAGAGTTTGAACCAAGACCACTTCGCTACAAGATTCAGGACAGATATGTCTTTAATGACAATTTAGTCAAAAACAAATAAACTGTCTTGATTCTCTTCATTCCTGCTTTCTGTTTTTCTTTAGTCTTGGTTCATGATTCCCTTCAGTCATGTTTCCTTTATCAAAATCATTTTTGAATTATTCCGCGTGAAAGTTTACATTTGTTGAAAACACACCTATGGCAGGCAATAGCTTCGGAAATATATTTAAACTTACCACCTTTGGCGAATCGCACGGCGAGGCCATTGGCGGAATTATAGATGGCTGTCCAGCAGGACTTTCACTAAATTTTGAAGCAATACAAACTGAAATGCAACGCCGAAAGCCTGGCCAATCTGCAATAGTTACTCAACGAAAAGAAGAAGACGAAGTAAAATTTCTTTCAGGAATATTTGAAGGAAAAACAACGGGAACATCTATTGGTTTTATTATTGAAAATACAAATCAAAAAAGCCAAGATTATAGCCACATAAAAGATATTTATCGCCCAAGTCACGCAGATTTCACCTACGACAAAAAGTACGGAATCCGCGACTATCGTGGTGGTGGACGTTCATCTGCACGCGAAACTGCTTGCCGTGTAGCTGCCGGCGCAATTGCCAAACAATTGATTCCTGAAATTAAAATAAATGTTTTTGTGTCTTCAGTAGGAGAAATTTTTATAGATAAACCCTATCAAGAACTAAATTTTTCAAAAACCGAAAGCAACAATGTACGTTGTCCAGATGCTGATACAGCTTTAAAAATGGAAAACCTCATTAAGAAAATTCGGAAGGATGGCGATACCGTTGGTGGTACAATTACGTGTGTTATCCAAAATGTACCAATCGGTCTGGGTGAACCTGTTTTCGATAAACTTCATGCAGATTTAGGCAAAGCAATGCTTTCCATAAACGCTGTAAAAGGTTTTGAATACGGCAGTGGCTTTTGTGGTGCCAAAATGAAAGGCAGTGAACACAACGACATTTTTAACCAAGATGGAACCACAAAAAGCAATTTAAGTGGTGGAATTCAAGGTGGAATAAGCAACGGAATGGATATCTATTTTAGAGTTGCTTTTAAGCCAGTTGCCACCATAATGCAAAAACAAGAAACTATAGACAGCAAAGGAAATAAAGCAGTAGCAGAAGGCAAAGGTCGTCACGATCCTTGTGTTGTGCCACGCGCTGTACCAATCGTAGAAGCAATGGCGGCATTGGTAATTGCAGATTTTTGGTTGTTGAATAAGGTTTCAAAAATCTAATATCTCACTCTAATATCTAATTATGAAAAAACTCGCATTACACTGGAAGATTATCATTGGATTGGTTTTAGGTATTATCTGGGCTTTACTTTCCAGTAAATTGGGTTGGAGCGAGTTCACGATAGATTGGATTGCGCCTTTCGGAAAAATTTTCATCAATCTTTTAAAATTGATCGCCGTTCCTTTGGTTTTGGTGTCAATCATTAGCGGTGTGGCGAATATTGGCGATCCGTCCAGTTTAGGTAGAATGGGAGGGAAGACCTTGCTCGCTTACCTTATAACCACCCTGTTTGCAGTAAGTATGGGGCTTTTACTGGTAAATACAATTCAGCCAGGAAAATTAATTGATGAACAAAGTAGAATAGATAACCGAATAAGTTATGAACTCTGGGCGGCATCCGAAGGACACGAAGTAAAGGATGGCATTAATTATTTGAAAGATCCTGCGTTCTTTGAGAGAGCACAAAAAATTACAGATCTATCTAAAGGTGATTTGAAAGATGCATCTGTCGCTGATAAGATGGAAACTGCCCAAAAAGCCAAGGAAACTACTCCATTACAACCGTTGATAGATTTAGTTCCTGAAAACTTTTTCTTTTCGTTGACTAATAATGGGCTAATGCTTCAAATTATTTTCTTCGGAATATTTTTTGGCGTGTGTTTACTCCTTATTCCAAATGAAAAATCGAAGCCAGTAACCGACTTTATGGACAGTACCATGGAAGTTTTCTTGAAAATGGTAGATCTAGTTATGCAAGCCGCACCATTCTTCGTATTTGCTTTATTGGCAGGTGTTGTAAGTAAAATGGCAGGCGATGATATTGGTAAAGTATATGAAATTTTTAAAGGCCTAAGTTGGTATTCACTTACCGTATTTGCAGGATTAATGTTGATGATTTTTGTTATCTATCCATTAATAATGAAACTATTTGTGAAAAAAATACCATACAAAGGTTTCTTTAAAGCAATGGCGCCAGCACAAACCTTAGCTTTTTCAACCTCAAGTAGCGCGGCTACTTTACCAGTAACTATGGAATGTGTTGAAGAAAATCTGGGCGTTGATAAAAAAATAACCAGCTTCGTTTTACCCATTGGTGCAACTGTAAATATGGACGGAACCTGTCTTTATCAAGCCGTAGCAGTTGTATTTCTTGCACAGTTACATATGATAGACCTTACTTTTGGGCAACAATTAACCATTGTGTTAACCGCAACGTTAGCATCCATAGGTTCTGCGGCAGTGCCGAGCGCAGGCTTGGTAATGCTAATAATTGTGTTGGAATCTGTTGGACTTAACCCAGCTTGGATAGCCATTATCTTTCCTGTAGATAGAATACTTGATATGTTTAGAACCGTTGTAAACGTAACAGGCGATGCAACAGTTTGTACAATTATTGCTAAAGGCGAAGGAATGCTAAACTACGAGACCCAAGAAAACCCATCTGAAACTTTTGATTTGGATTCTTAAACCTTACTAAATAATTTTAAAACAAAACATTGAATCCTAGATTTCCAAGATAATTTTGGAAATCTAGGATTCTTTCATTAACTTTATTGCTCTCCCCAATAAATAAGTACTCAATTAATTTCTTTTTTTAATTTATTGAATTAACTCTAAATTTTTAAAGTTATGCAAAAGACAATTGTATATTGTTGTATTTCTTTACTAACGGTACAACTTTACTCCCAAGTGGGAATCGGAACAACGAATCCATCAGCTGCATCAATGCTCGAAGTGAGCAGTACTTCTGATGGTGGAGCAACTTACAAAGGTTTTATGCCGCCTAGAGTGCCGAGTATTCCTGCCCGAAATACAATAACACCAAATATATCGGAGGCAGGATTATTGGTGTTTGTCATGAACAATGGGAATGGTGAAAGTTGTTTACAAATCTGGGATGGAGGAGTCTGGAATGATATTTACTGTGTAACGATTCCATCCCCCGAAATCTGGATTAATGAATTTCATTATAAAAATATGGGTATAGATTCTGGAGAATTTATTGAGATTGCAGTACCTGCAGGATTTGATCTAAATACTTGTACAATTGAATTATATAACGGTACTACTGGCACCAATTACCAAACTATCTCTTTGAGCGGGATAATCCCAAATCAATTCAATAGAGTAGGAACTCTTTCATTTATGGCTACGGGACTTCAAAACGGACCATCGGATGGTATTGCAATTGTTAAAGCTGGCATTGTAATACAATTTCTTAGTTACGAAGGAATATTTATAGCAACTAGCGGCCCTGCCAATGGAATAACTTCTACAAATATTGGTGTAAAAGAATCGAAAAATACAACTTCAATTGGGGAATCTTTACAGCTCACTGGAACAGGAAATACGTATGGAGATTTTATTTGGAATGCTCCTTTGGCAGATTCTCCCGGAGATTTAAATGTTGGACAAATAATAAATTATATGCTTATCCGTAAGGTTCCCCAAGATAATTCCATCTATACTCACTCCATTTAGGTTTTCGGGAATCCAAGATTTCACTACCTAAAT